>DASYOM010000144.1:0-7504 GCA_036007765.1 Chitinophagaceae bacterium
CGAAAAAGCAAGAACTATTATTCTCAAATCCAGGTTGGGCAATCTTCCTTCTAATATGGAAGGATATTTTAATGAAGCCGGTGATGAAGATTTGAAAACATCTTTTAAAAAACAAAACTCCGAGGCAGAAAAATTATTTCAATCAATTAATGAAGAGAGATCAAAATACAAATACGCCGAGGGCAAGTGGACTATAAAAGAAGTTTTGCAACACCTTATTGACGCTGAAAGAGTATTTGCATACAGGGCTTTGGCTTTTGCAAGAAAAGATGCCAATACGCTTCCCTCGTTTGATGAAAATGATTATGCAAATAATTCTAACGCGAATGATCGAAACTGGAACGATTTAATTTCTGAATTTACTTTTGTGAGGCAATCAACAGAATATCTCTTTGAGAGCTTTCCTGAAGACGCATTGAAAACAATTGGGAAAGCAAGCAATTATACAATCGGTGTTAATACGCTCGGCTTTGTAATTATTGGCCACATGAATCATCACCTCGCAATCATTAAAGAGAGGTATTTAAATTAGATATTTCTACCAGGTTTATAACTTCAATCAAATAGCTTTTTTGAAAATATTTTCAGCTTCGCAGATAAGAGAATGGGATGAATTTACTATAAATAAAGAGCCTATTTCTTCTATTGCCCTGATGGAACGGGCGGCAGTGGCGTGCACGAACTGGATTGCCCACAAATTTAAATCTAATAATTTAATTAAGATTTTTTGTGGCAGAGGAAACAATGGTGCCGATGGTTTGGCTGTAGGAAGAATGCTGATTGAAAAAAAATTTCCTGTTGAAGTTTTTATTGTTGGTAAAAGCGCTGAGGGTTCGGATAATTTTAAAATAAATCTCGGAAGGCTAAAGAAAATATCAAATGAAATTTACTTTTTAGATTCACAACAATCACTTCCAGGAATCAACAAAACAAATATTGTTATTGATGCTTTATTCGGTACAGGCCTTAATAAAAAACCATCTGGCATATACAGCAACATTATCAGGCATATTAACGATTCGGGAGCTACCACTATTTCTATAGATATGCCCAGTGGCTTATATACTGATACTAATTCCACATCGAATACTATTGTTTGCGCCAGTTGTACCTTATCTTTTCAACAGGTTAAACTCTCCTTTCTTATGGCTGAAAATGAATCTTATACCGGCGAAGTTGTGTTACTCAATATTGGGCTTGCAGACGATTTTTACAAAAAGGAAAATTCAAATTTTTTTCTTGTGGATAAAGATTTGATTAAAAGAATTTATTTGCCCCGTAAAGAGTTCGCTAATAAAGGTAACTTCGGGTATGCCTGCCTGGTAGCAGGAAGCTATGGAATGATGGGAGCTGCGGTTCTAAGCTCCAGGGCATGTCTTAGGAGCGGCGTTGGTAAAATCACCTGTTACATTTGTAAAGATGGCTATACAGTAATGCAAACTTCAGTTCCCGAAGCAATGTGTAAAATATTTGGGAAAACCTTTATAAAAGAAATAAAGGATCTTGAGGACTTTAATGTTGTAGGTATTGGGCCGGGAATAGGTAAACATGCATCTCATAAAAAATTATTACAAACGGTTTTTACAAATTTTAAAAAACCTGTCGTTATTGATGCCGACGGATCAAATTGTTTAAGCGCTTATAAATCCTTGTATAAGTCAATTCCTGCTAATAGCATTATTACACCCCATCCTAAAGAATTCGAAAGAATGTTTGGAAAAACAAACAATGATTTTGAAAGAATGAAACTGGCTATTGCAAAGGCGAAGGAATTAAATATTTTTATTGTTCTCAAAGGGCATCATACATTGATTGCTACACCTGACGGAAAAAGTTATTTTAACCCAACGGGAAATGCGGGAATGGCCACTGCCGGCTCTGGTGACGTACTTACAGGCATTATTACTTCACTACTTGCTCAACGTTATTCTCCATTAAATTCCTGCATACTTGGAGTTTATCTTCATGGGCTTGCTGGTGATTTTGCTGCTAAAAAATTATCGAAGGAGGCGATGATTGCAGGAGATATCATTGATTTTTTAAGCCAGGGATTTTTAAGCATTGAAAATTTTCAACCTAAAGATTAATTTTTTATTTTATACGTATAGAAAAATTTTGTTTGTAGTATAAAATGATTAATTTTGTTTTAAAATAAATGGTATGGATAATAAAATAACATTAAGCTTCGATGAAAGTGTGATCTCAAAAGCAAAAAAATATGCCGAGAATAATAATATCAGCCTTTCAAGATTGATAGAATTTCTTTTAAAAAAAGTTACTTCCAATAATTATATTTCTTTAGAAGATTTTCCCATTTCAGATTGGGTGCAGCAGGTTGCAGAAGGAGACGCAGTTTATGAAACCAAAGCAAGCAGGTCCCGTAAAGCAGCCAAAGAAGAATTTTTTAAATCAAAAAAATGAAAATTTTTCTTGATGCCAATGTTATTGTATCAGTTCTAAACAAAGAATACCCATTATTTACTTACACGTCGCGAATAATAAGCCTGGCAGATAATTCAAAATTTACTGTATTCACCTCTCCAGTCTGCCTGGCCATCGCTTTTTATTTCGCAGAGAAAAAATATAGTAGCGCGTCAGCCAAAAAAAGGATTGAAATATTATGTAATCATGTAAGGATTGCCGCCGCCGACAAAAATACTGTAATGCAAGCATTGAAAAATCCGGCGGTTAATGATTTCGAAGACGGGCTTGAGTATTATTCTGCTCTTGAAAATAAATGCGATTGTATTATCACTGAAGATATTGGAGATTTTTATTTTTCAAAAATTGAAGTAATACGTAGTGAGAGCTTTTTTGAAAAATATCTTGCGAAATCCACCGGCTCCCGAAAGAATAATTATAAATAAAAAAATTATGGATTGTATGCGTCTTTTCTATGACGGATACGTTGTATTTCTATGATTTTAATCACATCTTCAATAGTATAAATGACTCTATAATCTGCTACTCTAATTCTATAAGATTCCTGGTCTTTTATTTTTTCGTTCCGACCGGGCGAGGATCATTTGCCAAATTATCGATTGCATCTGCAATTTTTTTGTTGTAAGGACGTGGGATATTAAATAGCTCCTTTTGTGCAGATTTCTTTATGACAATTGTATACATACTTATAACTTGCCTTCATCATTAAGCTGCTGTTTTACTTTCCCCCACGGAATTGTTTCTTCATCCTTACGAAGTTCAATTGCAATCATATCATATAGATCTTCAACTAATTCCTGATCTTTTGCAAGTTCATTAAGATCGATCTGCATCAGCCTATGATTATTTTTTTCATTTTTCAAAATAGTGATAGCATCCATAAAATTATTTATTCAAATGTAATAAATTTTGAAATGGCGGATAGACAAGGGAGTACTTTGCAATAGGGATTGAAACGGAAAGCCCGGAATGAGCGAAGCGAATGAGGACTTGCAGTGAAAAGCCCGACGGCTTGCGTAGCTTGCCGGATTGCCCAAATACTTTTCAAATTTCATTTCTATAAACCTTAAGAGCAAACCCTTTTTTCAAATTGGATCATTTTAGGAAAGCGCTATTATCTTACTACATTTTACCCTATTTTTGCCACCCGAAAATTTAATTAAATAATGATATGGATAATTTGATTTACATAATCCCTGCAATGGGTATTGTTGGCTTGCTGTATACGTTTGTGAAATTTGCATGGGTTAATAAGCAGGACGCAGGCAATGAAAGAATGAAAGAAATAAGCACTTACATTGCTGATGGGGCGATGGCTTTTTTAAAAGCTGAATATAAAATCCTTTCATATTTTGTAATTATTGGAGCAATACTACTCGGGATTATGGGCTTCAGCAGCGCTAACAGCCACTGGAGCATTGCGCTGGCATTTATAACAGGAGCGATACTGAGCGCCCTTGCAGGTTTCATTGGAATGCGCGTGGCTACAAAAGCCAATGTACGCACTGCGCAGGCCGCACGTACAAGCCTTGCCCAGGCATTGAAAGTTTCATTTACCGGCGGCAGCGTAATGGGCCTTGGTGTTGCAGGCCTTGCTGTGCTCGGGCTTGGCGGATTGTTCATCATATTAAAAATGGTTTTTGCCTCAAATTCTCCTGTTGACAGCGTGGAAATGGAGCGCACTATTGAAATCCTTACCGGCTTTAGCCTTGGAGCGGAAAGTATCGCATTGTTTGCCCGTGTGGGCGGTGGTATATATACAAAAGCAGCCGATGTAGGCGCAGACCTCGTAGGAAAAGTAGAAGCAGGTATACCCGAAGATGATCCACGTAATCCGGCAACCATTGCGGATAATGTGGGTGATAATGTAGGCGACGTTGCGGGCATGGGTGCTGATCTTTTTGGTTCTTATGTAGCAACTGTTTTAGCTACTATGGTATTGGGAAGGGAAACTTTTTCAAAAGATTCTTTTGGTGGAATGGCTCCGATCTTACTGCCAATGCTCATTGCTTCAATGGGTATTCTTTTTTCAATACTTGGAACGTTCTTCGTAAAAATATCTGATAAATCCGGCTTGCATACTGCAGTGGTTCAAAAAGCACTGAACCTTGGAAACTGGGGGTCAATTGTATTAACCGCGATAGCATCTTATTTTTTAGTGATGTGGCTAATGCCTGATACAGATATGATTTTAAGGAACTATCATTTTACAAAATATGGAATATTCGGAGCAATAATAGTCGGCCTTGTTGTGGGAACACTTATGAGCATTATTACAGAGTATTATACAGCCATGGGTAAACGCCCGGTGATGACTATTGTACGCCAATCTTCAACAGGGCATGCAACTAATATTATCGGCGGGCTTGCTGTAGGAATGGAAAGCACATTGCTTCCCATTCTTGTTCTTGCTTCCGGAATTTATATGAGTTATTTCTGCGCCGGTTTATATGGTGTTGCAATTGCTGCTGCAGGTATGATGGCTACAACTGCTATGCAGCTTGCTATTGATGCATTCGGCCCAATTGCAGATAATGCAGGTGGCATTGCGGAAATGTGTGAATTACCAAAAGAGGTAAGGGAAAAAACTGATATCCTTGATGCAGTGGGTAATACAACTGCCGCCACAGGAAAAGGATTTGCAATTGCATCAGCGGCATTAACAGCGCTGGCTTTATTTGCTGCATTTGTTGGCATTGCAAAAATTGATGGTATTGATATTTATCGGGCCGATGTATTGGCGGGTTTATTTGTTGGCGCTATGATTCCATTTATATTTTCATCTCTGGCAATACGTGCCGTTGGTGAAGCCGCTATGGCTATGGTGGAAGAAGTGCGCAGGCAGTTCCGTACTATTCCGGGGATTATGGAGGGAACAGGAAAACCTGAATACGAAAAATGTGTGGCTATATCTACTGATGCATCAATCAAAAAAATGATGATGCCGGGAGCTATCGCTTTAATTTCTCCATTGATCATAGGCTTTGTTTTTGGGCCGGAAGTTTTGGGAGGTTTTTTAGCAGGTGCTACAGTAACAGGTGTTTTATTGGGAATGTTTCAGAATAATGCCGGCGGTGCATGGGATAATGCAAAAAAATCCTTTGAGAAGGGTGCTGTAATTAATAATGAAACATTCTACAAAGGTTCAGAACCGCACAAAGCATCGGTAACTGGTGATACAGTAGGTGATCCTTTTAAAGATACCTCAGGGCCCAGCATGAATATATTAATAAAACTTATGAGCATTATTTCTTTGGTAATCGCTCCCACCCTTGCAAGAATTCACCATACAAGTATTGAGAAAAACAGGAATTTAAAAATGGAAAACCTGATGATGTTGCAAAATGGGGTCAATCCAGGAAACAGTGCGAAGCCAAAAAATGTATGGACTTTGCAGACACGAAATCCTGATAGCCGTAGCGTTGTTGAGAAAGATGTGAAAAAAATGATTGATGAAATGGAACAGGATAACCTTATTGATAATTCAACCTATTCAGTGGAGGTTGCCAATAGCTGGCTATATATTAACGGAACGAAGCAACCTGCTGAAATCAACAACAGGTACAAAAAATATTATGCGAGGACGGGTGATTTTATTACTGGCGAAGCACAAAAATAAAATCACATTTGTTTAGATGCTTTAATTTAAAAACAGGAAGAATTTACTTTCCTGTTTTTTAATGCATGTCTTGGTGCTACCTTTCAATTTAACTTCGTGTTAAATCCTTCTCCAAACTTTAGCTCTAAATTTCAACTCAATTGTCAAAATTCATTTTTCATATAATTTTCTTCAGTTAATAAAGGGGCAGCATTGTTCTAACATTGTCTTCGTGAAATTTTTTTTCTCTGCATCTGGCAATTTTTCAATGCCATACTCTATCTTATTTCGTCAACATTTGAAACAACTCTGTCATTCCTTCTGTCGCTGATTTTGCTTTTACATGAAAGTTATGATGAGGCGGAACGTAAGGAGGCTTTTTATCAATAATGTATTTGGGAATATCAGCTGGCAAATAATCAATAAGCCCGGATGCCGGATAAACCTGCAATGAAGTTCCGGCGAGGATAAAAATATCTGCTTGTGACATGATCATCTTTGCTTCAATAATCATAGGCACCTGTTCATTGAACCATACCACATGTGGTCTTAGTTGTGCCCCGTCAGGAGCAAGATCGCCAAAATTAATATCCCCGTTAATATCGTAATAAGTATTTTCATCTTTTTCACTTCGCATTTTAAAAATCTCCCCGTGAAGGTGAACTACATTTTTTGATCCTGCTCTTTCGTGCAAGTCATCTATGTTTTGGGTGATAACGGTTACTGTAAAATTTTCCTCTAAAGCTGCGACTGCTTCGTGTGCAGCATTCGGTTTTGCATTCGCCACTTCTCTCCTTCTCTGGTTATAAAAATCAAGTACCAGGCTAGGGTTTTTTTTCCATCCTTCCGGTGTTGCTACTGCATATACGTCATGTCCCATCCAAAGCCCGTCACTATCACGAAATGTTTGCAAACCACTTTCTGCGCTTATTCCTGCACCTGTAAGAACAACAAGTTGTTTTTTCATCTTACAAAATTAATTGCTGTAAAATAATTTATAAATGCCTATTTCTTTTTTGCAAAAAGAATTTGTTTTGAACAAAAAAGACTGTAATACTCATTCTTACAATAAAACGGTGTAACGAAATCATAAAATATTCCAAACATATTTACAATTTTAGCTACATTGATTTCTTTTTCAAAATCAAATGCAAAAAAAACGAACCTGCTCTCTCCTCTTACTATCTTAATGATTGTAATAATTATTGCAGCCGCTGCTACGTGGATAGTCCCTGCCGGAAGGTATTGTAAGACTGGGTGAAAAAAGTTTTATAGCCAGTTTATTAAAGGGGCGCAAAGCCTATTATCAGTGGCTTTATTGTAGGTGTAGCTCGTGGAGTTACCATTGTTTTGAACGATGGCCATATAAGTGATTCTATTTTATTTTATTCCGCAAACCTGGTAAGTGTAATGCCGCCCGTGTTTCTTATTATTGTTCTGCTCGCTTTGTATATGGTATTCACG
>DASYOM010000145.1:0-11553 GCA_036007765.1 Chitinophagaceae bacterium
ATCATAAATTGGTTATAGACGGTAAAAAGAACATTTGAAAATGCTCCTTTAAAAGTATTGCATATTGATTTATATTTTTGAACTTTATCAATTTTTTACTGGTTTCAGGTTTCATTGATTTCAAATTTGGAGATACTCCTCCATTATCGTATGTGCCCTCATATCAAACCCACAATTCTTGGGCAGAAAGTGGTGTTATTTTAATGCTGAACCTCTTCGAATAAATAACAGCAATTAACAGCAGCGTTTACGTTAGCAGGAAGTAACGAACACAACCTAAGAGAATGGAGTAATTGAAAGACTCTATAATTCTTTTGACAAACTTTGGATTCAGCTTATTGTATACATCCGGCTCGATAAACAAAACAAGCGTGGAATTATCCAAATAAAGATATTCTTCTTGTTTAATTCTATATTTTATTGATAATTAAGCGACCAATCGAGCCAATAATTTTAAATCTTCCAAAAAAGAGTTCGACATTTGTTCGATAGGGACTACCCATTCAATTTATTATCACTTAGGACTAAGCAGCTAATAAATCACATAAAAGTCTCAAATCTTCCAATAAATAGTTCGAGTTTTGTACCAATGGGATCACCTCTTGGGACAAGTCTGAAAATGTCAGGCTTGTCCCATTTTTTTTGTCTCCTACCTTACTGTCTATCAGACACATAAGGCGAATAGCTTCATTGACACGAGTAGTTCGATATTGAAATCCGTCAAAAGTCAATTTTTCGGGGAACATCGAACTAATGATTTTGCGCTTTTGAATTATTGAGCCATTTGAATACAAAACATTCAATTGTGATATGTTGCTGATAACCTTATTTAATAATGGTTCTATATCGGTTGTTTCAGTTACAGAAGCAGTTAATTTAGCTTCCAATCTGTGTATTTTTTCTTCAGTCTCCGAGTTAATGGTTCGGTAATCATTAGCCTCTATATCTCCTGCAAGTAATAAATCTCTGGCTTTGGATAATCGCTTATTAGCTTCATCAAGTTGTGCGCTCAGTTGTGTTACCTCATTACGCTGCAAGCGGGTTTTTGATTTAAATGTGCTTGATATAACTTCTTTATAAAGCTGGAGTTTAGGCAATGGTCTTACATACTTTTTTATTTCTTCTACTATATCATTATTTACTTTGCTGGCATTATATCGAATACCGCATGAAGAACTGCAATGATAATAATGATAATATTTTTGTTTACAGCCTTTGGAACCACTTCCGGTAAGCATCCTTCCGCATTTAGGACAAATTAAAAATCCTCTCAAAGGCAGCATAGCATCAACAGCTAACTTAGTACGTTGTATCTTTTTCCGTCCGTTTAGTACATCCTGTACATCGTAAAATAAAGCTTCGGATATCAAAGGCTCATGTTGACCCTTTACAAAACTGCTTTCTTCATCTTTGAATTTAGGAATAAATATCTTTCCACAGTAAAGAGGATTGCGAATAGCTACCCAAAAATTATTCTTACTGCCTCTGTTTAGTCCTTTTTAAAAATCTATTCATACTGCTATTTTTATACCTAGTGCAAATTTGAATTTTTAATGACGATTTGTTACGTTGAAAAAGAGAACCCAGAAAGTCATAAGGCCCTTTAACCTCACCCCAGCCCAATACTAGTCTTGGCGGGTTGCTCCTCAGCAGAGTGCACTTCCGATTCAACACCAAATTTCGATGCGCTAAACAATATTTACAAACTGTTGAAAAAGTCAGCCACACTCCTTATTTATTTTTTACCAACTTCAGTTCTTTCTGTCAATATCGCTGAGTTGATACTGAGAATGAATATCACTCTCAAATACATCCAATCTTTTTTAAACTTTAATTATGCCTTACAGGAAATATTTTTATTTACCCTAATAACTTTCTATTCTATTTCAAAATAATCAAATAAATATCTCAATATTACCAGCCAGTTTTTCAATATCGTCCACAGATAGTTTACCTGAAATTGAATTATTAATAGCTGCTGCCAATGCAACTGAGGCTACCGACAAAACCGGCAATGGCCTGTTTGGTCGTATCTGTGGGCCAATAATAGGGTCTTGTAACAAATTTTTTATCATTTCATTTTCATGAATTGTTTCTGGCTTCTCTTCCCCGTATATCATACCTGGTTTTAAAATGGTGAGGTCTAAATCCAGTGACAGAAGAAAATTTTCTGCTGCCATTTTATTCTCCATATAAGTTACAGGAGTTTCAGGTGCTCCTGCACCCGCTGAGATATAAACAAACTTATGTACGCCTGCTGCTTTAGCTGCAATGCCAACCGTTTTTGCGGAAACATAAATCATTTTTTGATAAGTGATTCCTTGTTCAGGTTTTTCCTCAATAATACCTACACAGTGAATGATAGCTTTGCAATCGAATAAATATTCTTTTCATGTCTCTGGGTCAAAAACATCCGCTGCCACCCAGGTTACTGTTTTATATTCTTCGTCATTTATACCAGGCGGTTTACCGGAACGGGAGATGCTTACAACCAGAATGCGCTTACTACTTGCAAGCTTGCCAACCTGTTTTCCAACAAATCCGCTGCCTCCCATTACTATTATATGTTTTATCAGTTCTTTTGATTCCATTGTCTATTTATTTTGGATATTATCAGTTTCGCTTTTTAAAAGCTCAAGCAGATTTCCTTCGGGGTCAATTAAATAAAAAGTTGTTCCCCCCAGGATTTTGTTTCTGGTTTGGCTTTGCGGTCTTCCTGGCTAAATTGAGCCAAGTTAATTTCTCCTTTCTTTAATGCGTTCGGCTATTTTGACTTCTTTTAAAAGTCCAAATATTGAAATCAAATAAACCAAAGCAACGAACATTGGTATAGCTGTAAATCGAATTTCCGGGAAAGCAAACCATAAAATTGTAACGCAGTAACCCGGACAAGGGCATGAAGAAGGCATGTTTTACTATTGTACATCCATCCAATTACCGGCCAATGCAAGGACATTCCAATACCCAAAGTAAGTGGTACGAGCGATACATTAACAAAGGTAACGGCCACCGTTATGGGCAAACTCAATAGCATCGCGAGCATTGCTGGAAAAATCAATTTTGAAAGTGGTGTTGTTTTAACCATCAGATTGGATTTGAATGGTTTTGATAACAGAAGACCTAACGGAAATATCAGCCCGCTAGTGAATAAGGCAACCCAAGTCCAATTGGTGTCACTCATTGCAAAAGCAAGCCCTCCCAAAACAAGCCAATATATAAAACCAGCAACCGGAAGGGAGACACCGCCATTGCCTGTATTAAATAATTTCGTTTCTCAATTTCTAATTCCGCTTCTAAGTTCATCGTTTGTTTTGCTTTGAAATATTAAGTTTAGTTATCAATGCTATTTTTTTCCCTTTTCAGAAAGAAACCCCAACAACTACATAAGGCCTTTTTACTTCAACCCAGCACCCTGAGGTGTAAGGACTTTTCATCCTTTGATTGCTAAAAGAATGTCTGCGCCAGCTTTTGCTATTTTTCCATCGTCCGTGGAAGCCGCTCCGCTAACTCCAATCGCTCCTATAATTTTGCCTTCGTAAATTAATTGAATGCCCCCTTCAACTGGCATCGCATTTGGCAATGCCAGTACTAAATTATTTCCTTTTGTTAGGAGGTCTTCATGAAATTTAGTATCGCGTCTGTAATAGGCTGTATGCCTGGCTTTTGCAATTGCAATATCACCACTGGCATTAGTACTCTCATCCATTTTGGTAAAATAAATTAACTGCCCTGCTTCGTTTACAATTGCAATCGAAACAGTCCATTTATTTTTGACTGCACATTTTTCCGCACTATCCGCAATTTGCTTCGCTGCTTTTTGGGAAAGAAAGATTTTTGATTCCATAATTTTAAAACTTGTATCCTTTTTTGATTGTGCAATAATTGTTTTACTTGTTATCACAAAAAGAAATAGAACTAAAAATTTATTCATACTGTCCATTTTTAACCGCTAAGTTTAAATTTTTATAGGCTATTTTTTCCTTTTAAACAATGACCCTACAACTTCATAAGGTCCTTTTACTTCACCCCAGCCCCAATCTGGAATATGGTCTTCTGTTGTTGTAGGGTTTTCTTCCAATTGTGAATTGATTAAAGCTACACGGCTTCCCCATTCAATATGTCCCACAAAAACGGAACGAAATTCAGGGTCATCGGGCAAGCCGATTTCATCCGCACTTTGTAGGAGTAAATCTACCCATCTCTTCCGTTGCACTTCCTTTAAATGCTTGCCAATATGTTTGCCTACCATTCTTCTCAATGCTTCATCGCCAAATTGCTGGCTGTAAAATTTTGGTCCCATAAATACTTCTGCCAGAAAGTGTGCAACATGCCTTGAATGTTCCGGTGCCATGTGCCTGAATAGTGGTTCTAATATTTCATCTTTCAAAACTTTTATGTAAAATACCCCCGTCAGCTTTTCAAATTTTTCTACACCACCGGCGTATTCGTAAGGCGTTGGTAATTTATTTTTATCATTCATATTTTAAGTATTTATTTATAGAATTGTCCAAAATGCCACAATATACCCGAAGGGTCATGAAGGAAACATTCTTTACCCCAATCCTCTTCTTTTATCTCTGACAGTTTAACATCTTTATACCTGTCTCGAAGTTTAAGACTCTGTAACTCATTCCAATAATACTCAACACTATCAACTTCCAGAAATATCATTGAATTATTAACCCAATCCTGAACGTAGTAATCTTGCAGGTAAAATCCGAGTGATTCAAAAATCTTAAAATAAGACATGTCGTGTGAGATTATAGATTCTTCAAACCCTAATTCCTCGTAAAACTTCTTGGATTCTTCAAAGTTCTTTGCTCCAATAAATGTTCTTACTGATTTGGCGGTATGTTTCATTTTTTTGAATTTTTAATTATTTAATTTCGTGAACATGCTTAGCATGTTTGGGAGCCATGTGTCCGAATAGAGGGTCTAATATCTCGTCTTTTAAAACCTTCTCATAAAACCTCTCTGTGAGTTTCTCCAATTTTTCAGGGGCCCCCAGCATATTCATAAGGCGTTGTTATTTTGGTGTTGTCGCTCATATTTTTAAAAGTTTTATCTTCTTTTAATAAGTAGAAAATTTTTTATAATTCGGTGTTCCTTAAACCCAAAGTGAAGCCAATGGAATTAATAGCTCGTTACCCAATTTTTTTGTCGATAAAGTTTGTGACTTATCCAAAAACCAATGAGTAGGCATATAATAAATCCTGAGTACCTTAGTATATATTGATTATGAAGAGTGCCATCGTCCATATAATGTTGATAAGCTCCCAAAGAAATAAAAATGATGCTCAGTAAAAAAACTAAAAGTCCTGCATACTTTTTCTGTATCGGTACAAATAAGCAAGATAAAAAAAGGAAAAGCCCGAAAGCTAATGATGGAACAGTTAAAAATTGTACCCAATATTGAAAAGAAGTCAGGTTATTCATATCTACTTTTCCTGTATGGTGCATGATTAAATTTGCCGGCCAAAGTGTTACCACACCGGCAATTATAATACCTAAAATCCATTTAATCCATTTCATAATTTATTGTTGCCTATTGATAGATTGCTGGTCCTGGTACAAGCAAAAGACATTACCGGCAGGGTCAGAAAAAAGTGCGGTTACTTCGGATGCTTTATCAGAGGGAGCTTGCACAACTTTGCCATTATTTTCAACAATTAATTTCAAGCTGTCAAAAATACTATACACCATAATGGATATTAATAGTCCTGGCTTTATTGCCGGTTCTCTGTCAAGCACCCACATGCCGCTCACTTGTCCAACAGTATCATCAAATGAAATATTGCCTCCATTGTCATCCCGGATATTCCAACCAAATACGGTTTGATAAAACTTTGAAGATAGTTGAATGTCCAAAGCAGGAATTTCTATGTAGCAAATTTTTCCATTTGCAAAAATCGGTTGTGAATTATTGTCCATAGTTTTTTGTTTAAGATTGTTATTACCTATTTGAATGCTGTCGCCCAGGCTTGCCGCTAACATCCGATTTTTCAGTTGTTAGTTAAATTCATTTATAATTTTGCTCAAACAGTTTTATCATTTCTTTTCCCTTAGTCTTCTGCAATTTCCTTTATCAATTCAATTGCTTTTGGAAATGTTTCTGAAAAATATTTTTCAAATTCTTCGTTACTATCCATCTCAATAGTTAATTCTGTTACACCGTTTTTTTCCGACAAGAAATAATTTTCCATTGCGCCTGCCCAATCTTTCTTTTCTTCAACACCATTTTTTAATTCCCCCAAATGTTTAAAACACATTTGTTGATTTGGAATTTTCTTTACGATGATGCTGAACATACCATCGCCTTTGCCATCAATGAATTGAATGTTACTCCCTTCCTTCCAGTCGCTCACTGCATGTGAATCGTTACTGAATACAGAAGTCCATTGCCTGTAAGTGGCATCGTTCCACAATGTGTCCCATACCTTTTCTTTGGGCGCATTAATTTTTGTTGTGAATTTTATTGTTTTCATTTTCTTATTTTTTGTGTTAAATAATTTATCGGCTTGACTGATTGTTTTATTGAAATACCGGGTCGGTAGAAAATGTTTTCACCGTATCTTGTCTAACTGGTTCTTGTTGTTGCTGCTTTATTTTTTTATGATTAAACATATAAGAAAGTGCCCCTAAAGCTAATGGCAGCAACATAAAGAGCGATGAACTTATTGGTAACACGGATAAGTTTGAATAAGTGGCTCCAACCAGGTCAATAAATAATCCGGCATAAGCCCATTCTTTAATTCGTGGATAGCCAGGAATAAGTATCGCTATAACTCCCAGCAATTTTGCTACTCCCAGAAAGCGAATAAGATATTCAGGATAGCCTAAAGTGGTCATAAATGTAACCGCTTCGGGAACTTTTAGAATATCAGGAACAGATGTAAACAACATTAGTGCTGCAAACAAACCGGTGAAAACCCAGTAGAGAATTTTTGTCTTTTTCATTGTTTTAGTTTTTAATTGTTATTATTTGTTTTGACAACACAAAGATGATAACACAAATTCATTTTTACGGGTGGCACATATGTCAGTTTAAGGGGTTGATTACGCCAGAAGGATTTCCACAATTTCTGTATTGAAATATTATCCGATTCCTGGCGATAATTTAGTTGCCACAGTTTTAAAATAACAATGCTCACCCTGTAGTCAATTGGGCTTTCTCATTTTAAAAAACCAGCGATGTCTCCAAATAAACAGGAACCTGTGCATGAGAAAAACCCAATAATATTCTTTGCTTTTGAATATTGAACAAGCTCCCTGCACCTAACTGCAAATGCAGGTGTTCCTTAATTTTTACAGAACTTATAAACCCTAATCTGAACCGTGATGCGGTACCTGCATACCATCCATCTTTTGGCCCGTTGTATGTGCCGGTGTTGGAAGGATAGCGGTCATTATAAGTGTCCTTTGTTGCATCGCTGTTTTTAATGTGTGTAAAGGCAGTGTACTGCCAACTGGCATCTATACCTTTATTCCATTTTTTTCCATTTTTAATACATGCAGACCGCCATTCAAAGCCAAGACCATTCATTACTGCAGCCCGGTTATTATCATGGGCAAGATAAAAACTCCACGCTGTTCTTACGCCCCATTTTTCAGAAGTTTTCCAGTCGGAAGCAGTTGTTAAGTTAGCCCGCCATGCACCTTTAGTTATCAGGAGCGGAGCAAATTTTATGCTTGCTCCCAAATTCCAGTCTACTGTTTTTCCGGAAGATCCCACATTGTGCATGTATCCAACAGAAGTTATAATTTCCGGTTCCAACCCGAGGGTGATAAAAAATTGTTGCTTTATTTTTTCATCAGGAGTAGAAATAATAAGCTGGCTATATCCGCTTTGACTGGTAATTAAAATTAGGACGGTGATTAAAATAACTTTTATTTCCTTTTTCATTTCTTGAAAAATTAATTTAATGCAGCCCGTACGGCTGCAATTGTTGAATCAGCAAAATCAGTGAACAGGCTTATATGCCCGGCTCCTGTAATAATTTTTAAATCAGCGCCAGGTACTGAACGAAGATTGATATTTTGAAAATCAAGAGACTCGGCTCCACAGGTTCCGGTAATGATCGTTATAGGGCCCCCAAAGTTTTCAATACCGGTAATCCACTTATAGTTGCTTGCTAATTTGGAAACATTTTTTTGAACAATATAATAATGGTAGGAGCCAAACCGCCAAAAAGGATAATTTGTAATAATGGAATTATCGCAGGTCCAATGCCGTGATGATTTAGGCAGCACTTCAATTGCTTTATAATCGGCAGAAGCATGGTCTTTAGAACTTAATATTTCATTCTGCCAAAAGAAATCCTGCCCATCAAAAAAACTAATGGCGCCTCCGTTACTTGTGGCCTCACTTGCCAAATCTAATTTTCCTGGGGTAATCAGAATTAATTTGTTTACATCCGCTGGATGCTTCGCTGCATACTTTGCCATTACATTACCACCGAACGAATGTCCTATAAGGTTTACTTTTCTCTCTGGAGCAATAGCAGTTTCCACTTTTGCTACTTCTTCGTCAAAACTTTCAATAGTGAGTTCATCTTTTGTAACTCTTTCTGATAAACCAGCGCCACGGGAGTCCCACACCACAACATAAAACTTATCGGCAAGTTGCTTCAGTGGAAGTAATAGTTTGAAATCTGCTCCTGGCCCGCCATGTAAAATAAATACAGGTGGATTTGCGGGGTTACCAAATGTTTGTAAATGAATGGCCCGGCTGTGTCCGGCCACAGTTATTTTAATTTGGGGAAGGAAAGGGTCCTGCTCTGCTGTTGGAGGAACCAGGTTTCCTGCAGCTTCTTCATTATATATTTTACTACAGGAAGTAACAACAACTAAACAAACTAACAGTAACCAAACTTTACTGTTTTGTAAAGGTTTAAAAAAATGGCCTACCCATTTGTTAGTTTCAAAAGTTTGTTGAATGATATTATTTGTCATAGCATTTGGATTTTAATTTTATAATTTATGTAGCATTTCTAATGTTACTCCCATTTCTGTATTGTGATGGGTTCACTTTATACTTTTGCTTGAAGGCAGTAGCAAAATATTCCAGGCTGTTAAACCCTGCCGCAAACGAAATTTCTGAAACAGGACTATTTGTATTCTTCAGTAGCATTTCACCATGCTTCAACCTTATGTTCTGCAAATACTGGTGTGGTGTATATGATGTAAACTTTTTGAAAATGCGGCTAAAATGAAAAGGGCTTACACAACAGTGAGTTGAGATTTCCTGAAGCGAAATATCTGAACTAAAATTTCCATTCAGGTACTCTTTTGCCATCTCCACAGTGGCAAGGCGGTTCATATTCAATGATGCGTTCAACTCTTCTTCAATTGATATATTGGAAATGGTAGAAACAATCATGTTCATAAATTCCAATACCATAATATCCATTTCCAATTTACCCATTTGGTGTATTCCTTTCATAATTTGAAAATGCAGGTATTCTGTTTCCGGGTTCGATTGCAGCAGCAATGAAAGAATATTTTGGTTGGAGAAAAAGAAAGTATCCAGCAGGTTGAGGTCATCCATAAATTGCCGGTAAAATTCTTCTGTAAAATTAAAGATGGTACATTCCCCCAACGATGGACGGAGTTGGTATTCATAATTTGGTTTATCAATTACGATATGCCCTGAGTGCATGTCATAAGAGTCCCTGGATAAATCAAACAGAAAATTTCCTTTTTTTACAAACACCACACAAAGGCAATCATTATATCCTTTGCTTGTTTTATTTTCATCTATAAAATCATAAGCCCAGTGCTTAATCTGATAAAAATCAGAAACAAAGAGGTTGTTGGAAATCAGTTTTTCCAACTTTGTTATCTTATTGACAGACTGCTTATTTATCATACCAGCTTTTTCTATTGCCGGTATAAAAATACCCATGTGAATGCTTAAAAATACTCCATTTATAAAAAGAGCAATATTTTGAAGGTAGGCCATAAAGGCAAAACTTAAATTAGCTGACTGAAATGTTTTGCTGTATGAAATGTAGCCTTTTAATACTTGTAATCATGATAAGTTCAAGTGATATAAAATCTCAAAATACAAATCAGATTGTTGAGGTACGGTCGTACAACCTGAAGCCAGGTACAAGGCAAGCCTTTAATCAATTATTTGAAAAGGAAGCATTGCCCATGCTCGATAAATGGGGAATTAAAGTTCTTTTGTATGGTGCATCGCAACATGATAGTGATTCGTACTTTTTAATACGGGCTTTTAACCATATAGACGAACGGCAGAAAGCAGAAGATGCTTTTTATGGTAGCATTGAATGGAAGCAGGGGCCAAGAGAAGCTATCCTGGCATTGATTGAAAATTTTACAACTGTAGTGCTGCCGATAAGTTCATTACAAATAATATCTTCAAAAATAAATAACATGATTACCGGTGAATCTAATAAAGCTGACAGTGCTGTATTAAGTGCCATCAATAAACAATTTATTGATAACTTTCTAAAACAGGACATGCAGTCTCACAATAAAATCATCCATAAAAATTTTGTGTGCATAGAAAGCAATGGGAATATTGTACAAAGGGATTTGTATTTAAAAAACTGGGCTACGGATTTTGATAACAGTGGCTATACTTCTTTTTCTTACCAGGATGAAGCCATCCGCATATTCGGAAACACAGCATTGGTAAGGGCTAAAACTGTTTATACAAAATTGGTACATAAAAAATCAATAACAGGTTATACTATCTACACAGACACTTATCTGAAAGAAGATGGCGAATGGAAATGTGTGCAGGTGCAGATAACGCCGGTGAAATAAACTTATTATCGTCATGCAGGCATCAACGAGTTTAGTACAACTTCCCTGCTTTTGCCTTTCAATTGTATTGCCCCTAATGTTTTTGTGATATATGATTTTGAATATTTTAATACTGACAGTAACTCGGATGAAATAATCACTTCTGATTTAAACTCTCCGCACTTACTTAATATTCTCGAAGTAGTGTTGAGGACATCACCAGAATAAGTTATATCCCTTTTAATAATTCCTACCTCACCTGCAATCACTTTTCCGCAATGAATGCCAGCTTTAAAACTCGGTACTACACCATAACGTTCCTGATATTTGTCTCTATTCTTATGAATATACAGTTTCATGTCAAAGAAACATTTTATACAATGTTCATCTTTTAAGCCATCTTCATAATTCCAGCAAATAACTACTTCATCACCTACGTATTGATAGATGCTTCCTTTATTGTCAAGTATAGGAGTGGTTATATCTGCAAAGAAATCTTTTAGCAGGGAATGGTAGGCTTTATCTCCCAACTGTTCAGCAATAGTTGTAGAAGAATTAATATCAAGAAACATACAAATCTTATGTTCTGGTTTCGGGCAGTTATATTTACCACTAATGAGGTTCCAGAAATTAGCCTGCCCAAATTTGCTGTTAATTTGAAGCAGCAATTGTGTAATAACTACCACGAGTAACCAGGACATTAATGCTTTTGTATGAGAGGGGTCTTTCATAAATGTTAGAAAGGCTGACCAGGTTTCAGGGTTGCTTAATGGCTTTCCG
>DASYOM010000146.1:0-7936 GCA_036007765.1 Chitinophagaceae bacterium
CTATAAATCTGTCAAAGCCGCTGCCACCCAAAAGCTTTTGCCACACCGTATTACCTGAGGCATCAAGTTTTAGTATCCATCCATCATCAGTGCCACCGTTATTTGTTAAACCTGTTAATGTTCCCGAATTGGAGGAAGCAGAAGTGCCTGATAAGATATACCCTCCGTCTGACGTTTGCCTGGCGCTATATAATATATCATCAGCGCTTCCCCCCAACAATTTTTGCCATACTATACCTCCGGCGCTGTTTAGTTTCATAACCCAGCCATCATGACCCCCGTTATTATTTACACCTGTTAGCGTACCTGAATTAGAAGATAACGCATCACCTACAGCAATATAGCCACCATCGGCAGTTTGCCGAATACAAAGCAATTCATCATCACCGCTACCGCCATATAATTTTTGCAAAGTTGTATTGCCTGAGGCATCTAATTTTATTATTACTGCATCCAGGCCACCATTATTTGTTAACCCGGTAAATGTACCTGTATTAGAAGAAGTGGTGCTTCCACATAAAATGGCACCTCCGTCCGATGTGCGCTTATTGCTAAAGCCATATAAGTGGTCATCACCTGTACCGCCTAATAATTGTTGAGATTGAACGGCGGGCTGGGCTGATGCACTTATGCTAAGTATTACGAAGGATAAGAGAAATGTAAAATTCTTTTTCATAATAATGTGTGTTTATTATTTATTTAAATTATGTATTTGACCTTTAACTACAGCTTATGTTTTGTATATTGGTAAGGGTAGGTTTGAAATAGAATATTGTAAAAATTAAAAGAATAAAATTCGCACTGCGCAGCCTCATCACAATTGTGTTCAAAAGAAATTAAGCCAATCAAAATATTCTTAGGAGATTATTATTTTTGAAACACATATATAATTTCACCGAAACCTGCATTAACTCCTGAGGTAATAGGAGGATAATTAGCAGTTAACGTAGTATTATTGTTGGATAAAGTAAGTGTGCAAGGCCTTGTGCCTGATTGGGCGTTATTAACCCCATAAGTGTATTTACCAGTGGCATTATAGGTGCCCGTACCTGAAACCTTGATGTTGGTATATAGTTGGTCACCAACAGAGAAATTAGACGTTTGACTGCCCAGTTGTGTTATTGTACCTGTTGTACCATTTGCACTAACAGTCCAGGTACAAATATTTGCATTTACTCCGCCCCAATTATTAGTGGTCCATGTTCCATTCAAATTGTCTCCTTGTTTTGTCGTATTGCTTTTTTTACAGGAAATAAAAGCCATTATTAATACAGCTGTAAGGATTGGTACAATGAATGTTTTTGTTTTCATTTTTTTCATATTAAAAATTGGTAAATTTTGTACCGTAAAGTTTTATTATTCATGTACGGCAAACAATACTACTTATGGGTAATTTTTAGTAAAGTGTTTTTGGAGGATTTTACACCATTAAATTCAATTACTTTAGGATATGAAATTGTATAAACACTTTTGGCTATTTATTTTCTTATCAAGTGTCCTTTCAATTTCATCAGGCCAAATCCCCATTAAACAACCCGAAAAAAAATGCCCCGTAAGAACACTGAATTATGAGACGGGCCTGCTTAATAATGCAACCTTGTTTGTGTTAACTGATGCACATGGATTTACCTGGATCTCTACTAAAACGGGTTTGCAACGCTTTAATGGTAATAAATTAGAAACAATATCGCCGGTAATAGATAATGATACACTCAACATTAATCAACCTGTATATTTATTTAACCTGCGCAATGGCTATATGTGGATAAGCTATAAGAATTTTATTATAGAATACAATCCTTACCAAAATATCTTCAGAAAGATTACCAGGTTGGAACCATCTGCAAATAATGGATTTGATATTATGCCTTTAAAAGAAACAGCGGAAGGTGTTTGGTGCATGCAGAAAAAAAAAGGTATTCTTATCTATTCTACTGAAGGGAAAATTGTGCAAGCCTTTTCTAATTATGAAACATCCATTACAGACACTATTTTTTCATCCGAAAACATTTTATATAAAAATATAATTGCCGTCAATACTGATTATATTTTTATTTCCGCTACAAAGAGTGACATTTTAAAAATCAATACTACCATAAAAACTTTCGGTTTTTTACATTCTAAAAGCAGTTATAGAATGTGTTTAGCCTGTTTTAATAATACATTATTTGAAATTGCAGATGATAAATTACTATTGATAGATGCCAAAAATAACATAACCAGAAAAACTGTTTCTATAGACAACCTTAAAGATCAACCTATAGATGTTAATGAATTGAGTATTGACGCGAAAGGACATTTATTTATATCTCTTAGTAATCATTTATACGAATTTGATACAGCAGGAAATTATAAAAACGAAATTACTGACCTAAATCGAAATGCAGTGCTGACAGCCGGATTTATACATAGAATCTATGCTGATAAATTTGGCAGGATATGGTTATTAGGCAATGATAATGTTGTCCTTATTCAAAACCAGGCAATACCCTTCACGCATTTTATTTATCCGCAATCTAAAAATAATTTCATCAGAAGCATTTACTACGATGAGCATGAAAATCTCTTATTTGCAGGCTGTTTGAGCGGGGGTTTACAACTGTATGATACACTGGGAAATGCTTTATGGAAAGCGCCTTTGACCACAAAATGGGTGAACAATGTTTTGGCTATAGAAAAATTGATGCCCGATAAATATTTGATCGTCACTTTTGGACATGGTTGGTACACATTTACACTCTCAACCAAACAATTTAGGCCTTTTGATATTTCTGCTGCAGTAAGTACCATCCTGGAGCCAAACTTAGTAAGATTTACAAATAATATACAGCGATTAGATGATAACACCATTGTTGTAGCGACATACAAAAATATATTCCGATGTGTTTTTTATAAAACTTCAATAAAATATGCTGAGCCACTTTTACCTGTAACGAATGAATTTCAAAACGAGATAGATTGTTTTTTTTATACAAGAGATAAAACTTTATGGACCGGCACTTCTAGTGGAGTGCTTTACAAGCTCGATAAAAATCATCATGTAACAACATATCATATCCCCGGAAATTACATGGTAAGAACGATTACTGAAGATGCCTTACATAATATATGGGTTGGCACAGATAAGGGGCTCTGTGTTTACTCACAGGAAGGTAAATTCTTAAAAGAAATTACTTCAGAAACAGGACTGATTAACGATTGTATTTATTCATTGCTTCCTGTAACTAATAGCAGTTCTGTATTTGCAAGCAGCAATTATGGTTTGTCTTATATTTCTTTACAGGGTACTATAAACAATTATTCAAAAGAATTAAGCCTCCAGGATTTGGAATTTAATACAGCGTCATGTGTAAAAACACAAACAGGTAAAATGTATTTTGGCGGTGTAGATGGTGTTACTTCTTTTTATCCGGGCTCGCTATCGGTAGTAAAAGATACACCGGGTATATACATTACACGCCTGGTAATAAATGATATTCCTTGTAATTTCTCATCCTCAATTCGAAAAGGAGATTCTATTCTTTTGGATTATTCAAACAATCATTTGCAGCTTGACATCACTGCGCTTGGGCTTTTAAACCCGGATGAGTATATTTATAAATACCGTTTAAAAGGATTTCAAAATCAATGGGAAGTCACACACCATCCGGATAACATTAATTATATATTACCGCCGGGACAATACATGTTGCAGATTATTTGCAGCCCCAATCTCTCTGCCAATATTTTCTTTAAAAAAAATATAATCATAATTATTTCCTATCCATGGTGGCAAACCTGGTGGTTCATTATACTTGCCATCTTATTTTCAATAGCGTTTATAGCTTTTATTGTTCATCTCTATAACAGGAATAAGTATAATCAAAAAATAAAATTGCTGCAGGCGAAAAACGAAATACAAATGGAAAAGGAACGCATCAGCCGTGACTTACATGATAATCTTGGTGCACAAGCCAATTCTTTACTGCACGGAACAGAACAACTACAAAATCTTAATACATCAGAATCTATGCTGGTAAATAACCTTAACACTACTGCCCGTGATATGATGCATTCGTTAAGAGAAACGATCTGGGTTATGAAACATAATGACGCAAAGGCTTCGGAGATTTGGTTCAGGATCATAAATTTTTCCAAACAATTATCCGTGTTCTACAATGAAATTAAAATAACGACTGAAGGAGAATTTCCCGCGCAATTTATTTACAGTTCTGAAAAATCCTTACACATAGTTTTAATCGTACAGGAAGCATTGAATAATGCGGTTAAGCATGCAGAGGCTAAAAATATTTATGTAATAAGCAGGATTGAAAAACAAGAATGGATAATTGAAATAAAAGATAACGGGAAAGGAATTACAAAAAATGAACAATATCCAGGTTCTGGTGGTAATGGATTAAATAATATGAAAGAAAGATCGTTTCTTGCCGCAATAAGCTTATCCATACAAAGTGATAATAATAATGGCACCAGCGTAATTTTGAAAATTCTACCGGCTGAAAATCACCCAAATTGATTATTGATTTCATAAATGAAAAATTCCAATTTTGATAAAATGCAGTTATGATAAAGGTGGCAATAGTAGACGATAAGACAAGCAATAGAAGGATATTAGAAGAAAAGTTACTTGGCAATAAAATGTTCTCGGTAACATTTAAGGGGGCCAATGGTGAAGAATTTTTAGAAAACATGCGTGATTTGAAAGATGGTGAGCTGCCTGATATTGCGATCATGGATTTGGAAATGCCGGTATTGGATGGCGTAGCTACAATAGCCACAGCCTCTGCATTATATCCTGCAATAAAATTTGTTGTGCTAACTGTATTTGATGACGACGATAAAATTTTTAAAGCAATAAAATCGGGGGCCTGCGGATACCTGCTTAAAGAAGAAAGCAGTTCAACGATAACGGACATGCTTCTGAATCTATGGGAAAATGGTGCCGGCCCTATTTCTCCAAGCATTGCATATAAAATATTGCAAATGATTCAAAATAATTCTGCTGAAAAAAAAATCAAGGATCATCTGCCGAATGAAGATTTTTTTTTACTGAGTGAAAGGGAAAAAGAAATCCTGCAGCTTATTTGCAAGGGGCTTGACTATAAAGAAATTGCTTCACAGATATTCGTAAGTCCTAACACGGTAAAAAAACATATTTTCAATATTTACAATAAACTGCATGTGAGCAGCAAGGCCCAGGCTATGCGAATTGCCTATTTAAGAGGGTTAATTTAATTTTATAATTACTTACTCCTTTAGAGGAGCCGGTTTCAATTCCTCATTTAAAATTTCAGCTATTTGGGCTGCAGATGAGCCATTCATAATATCTAAATGCTCCCCTTTTATTATATATTTATTTACTTCACCCGTAAATATATTTTTCCAACCCATGTGTGAATCATTTTTAAATCCATATGTTTCACTTGCCTGGAATAAAATTACTTTACCTGTGTAGGTTTTGTTAGTAGACTCGGATTTTTTTAAACCTGACCCTGTAATTTGTTCTTTAAAATATTTTAATCCATATTTTAATTCTTCATAAAGAAATTTTCCTTTGTCAGCAAATGAAATACTATTTCTCAATTTATTTTTAATAAACTTAAATTTATTATGCATGAATTTTATTGAAACCCGGGGCATTTTAATGCTGGGTGAATAATATTCAATGAAAATCAAAACCGGTACTTCTTCGCCTTGTGCAATTAATGTTTTTGCCAACTCTACAGTTATGTCTCCCCAATTACAGTAGCCTGCCAGTATGTAAGGACCATGAGGACAGACTTTCTTTATCTCGGAAATATAATGATTAACAACCTCCTTAATATCATCGAATGGAGAACGTTCTATCGTATAAAATGGTTGTTGTTTGGTAATGCCCTGACCAATAGGTGAATAGAGTAAAAACTCCGGAATGGCAAATAGTGGAATATTATTTCCCTCCGATTGAATTGGAATTACAAACCTCCCTTCGCCGGCAGCATTGAATAGCTTTAACGAAGTACTAATAAAATTTGATTGTTGCTCAATTGTTTGATACTTGGAAAAATCCTTTACTTCTATTTTAAGACCCAACTTACGAACTTTGCTAACCAACTTTAAAATAATTAAAGAATATCCGCCGAGTTCGAAAAAGTTATTATTGATCCCAACTTTTTCAATGTTCAATACATCTTCCCATATTTTAGCAAGCATGCTCTCTGCCTCATTACGGGGCGCTATATAGCCTGCATTGAGTATTTTTGAATTATCCAATTCAGGTAAAGCATTTTTATCAATTTTACCATTTGGAGTTTGGGGTAAACTTTCCAACTCAACCCAAATTGCCGGTATCATATATTCAGGTAACCTATCCTTCAAATAATTTTTTATTGCCTCCTTATTTATTGCTTCGTCAGTAACTATATACCCTATCAACAGGTCATTGCCGGTGGAATCTTTTTTTGCCAACACCAATGCTTCTTTTACTAAACCACTTTCCCTTATTACGCCTTCTATCTCCCCGGGTTCAATACGGTAACCTCTAATCTTTATCTGTTCATCTTTTCTGCCCAGGTATTCTATATTGCCATCTGATAACCATCTTCCTAAATCACCCGTTTTATATAATCGTGATTCTCCATCACTGCTGAAAGGATCTACAATAAACTTCCTTGCCGTTAACTCTTTATCATTTAGATAGCCTGCACCCACTCCATCTCCTGCAATACAAATTTCACCAGCTACACCTACGGGCTGTAACTGATCTGATTTATTTAATACAAATAGTTTCACATTATCATTAGGGCAACCAATGGGTATTGTTTTATTAATATAATCTTTAGGGTTCTTCATTCGGAAAAACGCGGCTATATCAGTACATTCAGTAGGGCCATAGCTATTAACGATTTCACATTGATAATCATCACGGAGTATCCAGTTTTCTAAATGTTTCAAATGAATAGGTTCCCCTCCTAAAACAACTAATCGCAATGAGTTCAGATCGCTTAAAGAAGTGTTATCTGCAACTAATGGATAAAATGCATTGGGTGCGCAATTAATTATGGTAACAGCTTTTTGGCGTATATGTTTTACTACAGATTCATTATCGTAATACCGCATGGCCGGCAGTATAAGTGTTCCGCCGGTTATTAAAGTAGAAAAAATATTTTTTTGGGTAAGATCAAAAGCAAATGAACTAATAATTATATTTTTATCCTCACCTGTAATACTAAACTCGCTAATATACCATTGTAATAAATTTAAAAGATTTTGATGACGTACTGCAGCCCCCTTGGGACGGCCTGTTGAACCCGAGGTATAAATCATATAAGCCAACTGATCTGCCTGAGGATGTGTGTGCACATTGTTTACCGGCTGGTTATGTATCGCAGACCACTTCGATTCTAATTCTATGATATCAAGTTGTGTTTCGGTTTTTAGTGTTGATTTGGTTTCAGGACTGCCGACAATTACAGCAGCCTGGCTATCCATCACCATATACTTTATTCTGTCTACGGGATATTGGGGATCAATTGGCACATATGCACCGCCTGCTTTTAAAATGCCGAGCATTCCCACAATCATTTGGTGACTTCGCTCCAGGCACAAGGGAACAAGGGTGTCTTCTTTCACGCCTTTACTTTTAAGTAAGTAAGCAAGTTGATTGGCTCTTTGATTTAGTTCGTGATAAGTGAGTTGTTCTTCTTCAAAAAATACTGCTATTGCATCCGGGGTTTTGGCTGCCTGCTGTTCAAAAAGCTCCACCACAGTTTTGTCCCTGGAATAAGGAACTGCGGTATCATTAAATTCTATCAGCATTTGCCGTTCCTCTGCTTGTGTAAGCATTGAAAGCTTGCCAACCTTTTGAAAAGGCTCTTTAATAATTGAAGAAAGCAATTGCATAAAATGCTCCATCATTCTTTCTATTGTCTCTGACTTATATAAGTCCGGAGAATAC
>DASYOM010000147.1:0-13739 GCA_036007765.1 Chitinophagaceae bacterium
CAAGGATTGTATAAAATTGTTTTTCGCGCTTTGCAATGCAATGCTCGATGTCTCAATTGCAGTTTGGGAATGTAAGCGCAGGTATGATTCAGTTCGCCCTATCACAGCAATACATGAATTATATCGCGGCAGAATAATCAAAGCCTGGGGCGGGCCTTTCAAAGGAACGGTGGAGATGGACGGGAAAGATTGGATGCCATACCAACTTTCAAATTTCGTAACGCCTCCATTTCCTGAACATGTTTCCGGGCATAGTACATTCAGCCGTGCAGCCGCAACTATTCTTCAATCTTATACCCATAAAGATATTTTTGAAGGATGCTTCCTCGTTAAAAAAGGATCATCAAGAATCGAGCCCGGTAAGACTCCTTCAGTGGATATAATGCTTGACTGGCCTACGTTTACAGCCGCCGCAGAAGAGGCCGGCGTTTCGCGGTTGTATGGCGGCATTCATTTTAAGAGAGGAAACGATCTCGGACAAAAGCTCGGCGCTGCTGTCGGAAAATGTGTTTGGGAAAAGGCTGTGTATTATTATAATGATTAATGAATTTTTTAATAAAAAACTATTTTAATATGCCTGTTATATCGGTTGCCATACAAAAAGGAGGTTCCGGCAAAACGACTACAACTATTAATCTTGGAGCAGCTTTGCAGCTTTCGGGGAAAAAAGTTTTGTTGGTAGATGCAGATCCGCAAGCCAATCTTTCGCAATCATTAGGGATGAAAGATGAGCCTGAGTCGAATCTTTATACTGAAATAAAAAAAGAAATAACCGGGCACGGATCTGATATAAAAAAAGCCATCATAGAAATAAGGCCGGGCTTTAGTATTATACCCGCTTCCATTGAACTGGCGGACGCAGAAATGGAATTGGTAAGCGTGTACAGCCGTGAACAGGTGCTAAGCTGGATACTTCAACCAATTATAAATGATTATGATTTTATTTTTATTGACTGCCCTCATTCAATTGGCATGTTAACCGTAAACGCACTCGTTGCATGTGAACAGGTAATAATTCCTTTGCAGGCAGAATTTTTACCACTTAAGGGCGTGCACAGTTTTATGCGACAGTTCAATTCAATAAAAAAAAGGTTGAATCCAAAAATAAATTTATTGGGATTTGTTCTTACTAAATTTGATGATCGAAAAAGAATGAATCATGATGTGCAGGAACAATTGGAAGCTGAATTTGGAAATAAAGTGTTTCTAACGCACATACGTACCTGCATAAGCCTGGCTAAAGCGCAGGAAACTGGAGTGGATATTTTTTCATTCGATAAAAATTCAAATGCAGCCAAAGATTATAAACTTTTGGGAGAGGAACTAATGGAGAAATTGAAGTGAAGAAGCGAAGATTCTGTTCTCTCCTCCGGGCTATCAGGACGGAGATGGATGGGATAAGGTTTAAAAGTTACTATTAAATCCTTTTTATGTCTTATTGTTCACGTGTTTATAGCCATCGCAATGCTCACTCGCATGATGAACCATCAAAGGAGCCATTCTTTGCTAGACAAAATGATATAAATAAATCCGGGCAAAGAAGTGCTTTTTTCCAGGCTAAACTTTCTGTGAACGAACCAGGCGATAAGTATGAACGGGAAGCAGATTCCGTTGCGAATTCTGTGGTAAATAAGAATACATCAACACCAATATTGCAGCAAAAAAAGATCAGCGACATTCAACGACTTTCTGCTTCCATGGAGGATGAAAAACTGAGCACAAATGATGCCCGGATGGAAAAGGATAAAAAGAAAATGTCAAATGTGCAAACAAAACAGTATGCTGGCGCAAACTCGGCATCGCGGCAGGTTTCTTCAAAGATTGAAAATTCCACCGGTAACGGAAATGCTTTACCTCCAAAAATGCTAAATGAAATGAGCTTATCATTCGGGGTTGATTTCAGTAATGTGAGAGTGCATAATGATAAAGATGCTGTAAATATGAATACGGAATTAAATGCACAAGCGTTTACGCATGGACGTGATATTTATTTTAACCAGGGAAAATACAATCTTGAAAATTCACAAGGGAAATTTTTGCTTGCACATGAGCTAACACATGTTGTTCAGCAAAATTCATCTATACAAAAAAAAACAGTTCAGCGAACCGTTGGTGATGGCCATGACTTAACTGCAGAAAGATTTGCAGGAGACTCTGAACTGGAAGCAGTATTTGATGGCGAAAAACTTTTGAGAAATGGTGCAAGTGGAGATGGAGTAAGAAAAATACAGCAGGCTTTGATTGATTTGGGATTCAATTTGAATCAATTCGGGGCGGATGGCAAATTCGGAAATGAAACTAAAAAATCAGTTAGACAATTTCAAATATCGAACAGCTTAAAGGTTGATGGAATTATTGGTACAAACACGATGTCAAAATTTGATGAATCATTTAAACCAGTACCACCTTCTCCTATACCTCCTTTACCCAATAATTTATGTCCTGATGACGGCCAAATTAGTGATGAAAAAGATCCACTGCCAGTTGCTCCGGGCTACACAGTAAAAGAGGTCTCGGATACCGAAATGCTTGATGAACTTAAAAAAAGAAGAATGGGCAATCAAATAATCCCGCCATCTCCTTTGGGCTTTTCAGGGATTGATAAGCAAAATGTTGGAGAATTAAAAATAAGTGCTTTGCCATTGCCTGGCTTGGATTGTAAGAAATGTATTGCTGAATGGAATGTTGATGAATCATTTATTTCATTTGTCAATAAAGATTCTAATTCGTTCGAACCTAAAAGATTTGCTCCGTTCCAGGAAGGTGATATAACAGGGTGCCCGTCTAAACCAATTCCGGATTTACTGCCAGTTAGAACTATTATTAAAGAAAATGCAAAACAAAAAATAAGACAAGGAGAAGAAGAGCATTACACCGATTTTACCAGAGCATATTCGATTGTTGCGGGAAGGTATTTATCTGATGTAAACAGGTTTAATGAAAAACGTTCAAAAATATTTGGAAAGGACTTGCAAGAATGCCAGGATAAAATAATGAATCTATTACTATTATTTATTGAAGGTAACGCTTTAGAAGCCGCACTCTTGAGACAAATTGCGAAGCAAAAACACATATCTGATGAAGAATTATTTTCTGTAACTTTCAGACAGGATTTAAAATCCGTATATGATGGCAATCCGCCATCCTATAAAGGAAGCGAGGAAAGAGACGAAAGTAATGACCATACAGGAACACCTACGCCACCGAGAAACAAAAGACCATTTCAGCCAAATATAGACTTAGCTAAAAATCCCTTTGGCTGCCATGCATTTTTCCGTTTTCTTGATGCAAAGTCTTTCCCTCGCATCCCCGGCAAAAAAAGCAGTGATGTAATTAAGGATATTAATTCCCCGGCTAAACAAAATTGGCATGCCAGTTAAATATTATAGCAGTAACAAAAGCTTCGTACTAAATCTGAATAAGAAATATACTCATTTTAACACCATGCGTTAAAAAAAAGTTTAAAATATTTTAGAAATAAACATTCAATACTGAAACAAGATGCTGAGTTGAATGAAGAATATATTGAAGGCCCAAATCAGATAACTTCAAATAATGCTACGACCATGCATACAAATAAATCTATTCCGATCGAATTCATTTACCTGGAGAATTTAATTTCCTGTCGCTTAGGTTTTTCTGAAGAACCAAAATTCCCTCCAGTCAGCACATGGGATTTGCCTATAAAAAAATTTCTTGAAAAGCTGAGGCTTGAAAAATATAAAGATATTGCCACATTAATACTGATAGGCCTTGCTCCGCATGCAGTCCCTGAATTATTTGATCAGGCAATACAGGAGAAAATAAAAACATCGGGAGATTTTCCTGAGATAGGAGGGGTGCGTGGGAAAAATTTTAGAGGATTTTTGCCAACGGGACAGACGGCCGTTTTTCTTTTAGCTGGTGATGATGTGAATAAACGTGCAGAAGTTGAAAAACTTTTTTGGTCAGATAACGATTTTGCAAAAAGAAAAATTTTATGGCTGGAAGAACTTCCGGCAGGTGAACCAACAATCAGCGGCAAGATAGTTATGGCGATGGATTATATTGACCTGTTTCTTTTTGGAACAACGGCGCCCCCGCACTTTGGTACCAATTTCCCTGCTAAAAAAATAACAACGGAGCTAACATCGGATGATATCGTGATGAATAATGATGTAAAAAGACATTATAAAAGTTTGAGGCAATGGATTGATTACAATCCTGCATTAATGGATGAATGGAAAATGCAAAAGCGATTAAGAAAAGGATACAGGGTTTTATTCTATGGGCCACCGGGTACCGGGAAAACGCTTACGGCAAATGTGCTTGGGAATGAAACTCAGAAGGACGTATATAAAATTGATTTAAGCATGGTGGTTTCAAAATATATAGGGCAGACAGAAAAAAATCTTGAACTATTATTTGCGAGAGCGGAAGACAAGGACTGGATCCTATTTTTTGATGAGGCGGATGCTTTATTTGGTAAGCGAACCGGCGTGCGTGATGCGCATGATAAATATGCCAACCAGGAAGTTTCTTATTTGCTGCAACGGATCGAAGAATTCAATGGGCTGGTAATTTTATCAACGAATATGAAGAACAATATTGACGATGCGTTTATCAGGCGATTCAACGACATTGTAAAATTTACAATTCCTAACGAAGATGAGAGAAAGGAGATTTGGGAAAAATCTTTTCCTGAGGAATCGAACTTTGCGGGTATTGCAGAACAGGTAAAAAAATATGAATTAACAGGGGGGAACATAATTAATGTAATTCATTTTGCAGGGATACAAGCTGTGGAAAAGAGAAAGGATTTATCGGGTAAAAGTTCAGGATCAAATACTCAAAATGGCGCTGACCTTACCAATGCAAATTCAGCCGAAGCTAATAAATTAAAGCTTCACCTGGATGATGTTTTAGAAGGCATCAGGAGAGAATATATTAAAGAAGGAAAGCCATTTGGGGCTATATCTTAATGTACTGAATCAAACACACCTTTTGAATGAATTCTGTGATAATTTTATTATAATCTCGTTTAAAATAAAAAACTTAAATAAAATAACTGATGCTTATGCCTAAAGAAAAGATGAATACTGCATTTTTATTTCTTGCTATCTCTTTTTTGTTTTTGCAAGGATGCAGTACAACTAATGTAAAAACCAAAGAAGACTGGATACCACTTTTTAATGGTAAAAACCTTGATGGATGGGATATCAAAATTACAGGGCAACCGTTAAACGATAATTATAAAAATACTTTTCTTGTTAAAGACAGCACTATACGTGTTGTATATGATGAATATAAAACCTTTGATAATAAATTCGGCCATCTATATTATCAAACTCCTTACTCTTATTATATTCTTCGTTATCAATACCGGTTTACCGGTAAGCAAACTCCTGGCGGCGCTGAATGGAATGTAAGAAACAGTGGTGTTATGATCCATTCCCAATCGGCTAAAAGCGTTGAGATCAATCAGGATTTTCCTGTGTCAGTCGAAGTGCAATTATTAGGCGGACTTGATAGCGGCGAGCGGGCTACCGGTAATGTATGTACGCCAGGAACACAGGTTTATATGAAAGGAAACTTAAGGCCAGAACACTGTGTAAACTCCTCTTCTAAAACTTATAATGGAGATCGGTGGGTAAGTATGACGGTGGTAGTATTAGGGGATTCGATTATAAAGCACATAGTGGAAGGAGATACGGTTCTCACTTATGAAAAACCAGAAATTGGAGGGGGTTTTGTAGGCAGTAATCATAACTGGACTGCTGCAAATATTACGGACTCTGCATTTTGGATAAGCAAAGCAGGTACACCATTAAAGGAGGGATTTATTGCCTTGCAGGCAGAAAGCCACCCCGTTGATTTCCGGAGGATAGAACTCTTAAATCTTGAAGGCTGCTCAGACCCAAAGGCTAAAAATTATAAAGACTATTACATTAAATCTGATAACAAACAATGTAAATATTAATAGAGGAGGATATTTAAAAGACTGCTTTTCATAAATAATGCTTCCCGGAATCAATTTTACAGGATTCAACAGAATTGATTTTTAATTATAATAACTTTTTGCATATGCACATAGAAAAAACCTGCTTGTTCTTGTTGCTAATATTCGCTGCCGGATGTAATGCTGATAATAACAAGAAAAAAATAATAGCGGATACTGAATTTGCAAAAGGCTCCTATGGCTATGATGTAGCATTTCTAAAAAAGTATTCAAAGGGTGTAATTGAATTGCAAAGTGGTAATGCCAAAGTTTTATTAAGCGCAGATTACCAGGGAAGAGTTATGACAAGCACCGCATCCAGGGATAGCGGCGCAAGTTATGGGTGGATAAATTATAGCCTGATTGCTTCAGGTATAAAGAAAAAACAATTCAATGCTGTAGGTGGAGAGGAAAGGTTTTGGCTCGGCCCGGAGGGAGGCCAGTATTCTATTTATTTCAAACAAGGTGATTCATTTAATATAAAAAACTGGCAGGTACCTGCAGTGATTGATACAGAAAAATTTGAAGTAATCCAATCAGATAGTTCCTCGGTAACATTTTCTAAAAGCGCAACATTAACAAATTATTCGGGCAAAGTTTTCGATCTTGATATTAAAAGAAAAATTCAGGTGCTTGATAAAAAAGCTACAGAGCAAATACTAAATTTTAATATTCCTGCCGGCCTTGACTATGTTGCTTATAGATCTACCAATCAATTAATAAATTCCGGCAACAATGAATGGAAAAAAGAAAGCGGCCTGCTTTCGATATGGTTGCTAAGTATGATGACTCCAACAGAGGAGACAAAAGTTATAATTCCTTTTTCGCATCAAGACAACTCACGGTCGTTCATAACCGATAATTATTTTGGAGAAATTCCGCACGATAGATTGTTAGTGAAAGACAGCATCTTGTATTTTCGTTGTGATGGAAAATCACGTGGCAAAATTGGCATTGCGCCTGCGATTGCAAAACCCATTGTGGGGAGTTTTGATTTCAAAAATAATGTGCTCACGATTTTAATTCCTGAAGTTCGGAAGGATGAAATGTATGTGAATTCAAAATGGGAAATTCAAAAGCAGCCATATAAAGGTGATGTAATTAATTCTTACAACGATGGCCCGTTGCAGGATGGAAGCCAGCTCGGCCCTTTTTATGAAATAGAATCTTCATCCTCCGTAAAGGAATTAAATCCGGGTGAGATCGAAGAATATCAACAAACAATTATTCATTTTAAAGGCGATTATTTATCACTGAAAGAATTAGCAAATCATTTATTGCACGTGAATTTGGATGAAGTAAAAAATTGGTAAACACTTATTAAAATGAAATTATTTAAAACAACAAAAGGTATTTTTCTTGAAAGCAACAGCAGAAATTATTTACTGAGAGAAGAGTGGGATACCCTTATCAATCGTGATAATTTATATGACTATTTGAGCAGGCAAATAAATCATGAGAAATCTCTTGATGATTCTCAATGTTTAATAATGATAGAAAATTTTATACACGCCCCTATATGCAATCAGGAAATTTGGGCGGCAGGTGTTACTTATTTAAGAAGCCGTGATGCAAGAATGGAAGAATCTCAAGATTCGGGAGGCGCTGATTTTTACAGTAAAGTGTATCATGCTGAAAGGCCTGAATTATTTTTTAAGGCATCCCCTAATTATGTGGCAGGGAATAAAGAAAAAGTTTTTATCCGCCGAGATTCCAAATGGAATGTGCCTGAGCCTGAACTTACTTTATTTATAAACTCTAACGGAAAAATACAAGGCTACACGATAGGAAATGATATGAGCTCAAGGGATATTGAAGGCGAAAATCCTTTGTATTTGCCGCAGGCGAAAGTTTACAATAGAAGTGCTGCACTTGGCCCTTGTTTGTATGTGCCGGAACAACCTCTTTCACCGGAAACAAATATTAGTATTGTTATAAAGCGAAATGGCTCACCCATTTTCAAAAACGAAATTCAATTAAACAAAATGAAAAGAAATTTCACAGAGCTTGCTGAATATTTATTCAGGGAATGTGATTTTGAAAATGGAGTTTTTTTAATGACAGGGACCGGAATTGTGCCACCCAATGATTTTACTTTGCAAGTAAATGATGAAGTTGAAATTAGTATTGACAATATTGGGACACTTACAAATATTGTTGCTTATAAAAATTCGTAGCCCTGGATTTAATTATATCACCTGGAAGCCCAGTGCATATGGATCATCCTCTTCATCAATCGTAATTGTATTTTGTCCATATATTTTTGCCCATCCTTCAATGGAAGGAATGATTGCATGCTTACCACCAACTTCAGTTAGCTTCTCTATTCTGCCGGTAAACTTTGATCCAATAATACTTTCATGAATAAAAAAATCACCTTCTTTTAATTTCCCTTTTGCAAACCATTGCGCCATTCTCGCCGAAGTGCCGGTACCACACGGTGAGCGATCTATTGCTTTGTCCCCATAAAAAACTGCATTTCTGGCTGAAGAATTTTTATCCAGTGTTTTGCCTCCCCATAAAATATGGGAGCAACCTTTTATAGTTGCATTTTCAGGATGCACAAATTCATACGTTTTATTAATGCTTTTTCTCATTACCCTGCTCCAGCTTATCAATTGATCGGCAGAATATTTTTCTAATCCCTGATAATTTTCCTGTTCATCTATGATGGCATAAAAGTTTCCACCATAAGAAACATCTGCTTTCAATTTACCCAACCCAGGACATTCAACTTCAATATTTTCTGCTGTAAGAAATGATGGAACATTGGTAAGTTTTACAGATACTACTTTCCCTCTTTCCATTTTATATTCAGTCAAAATAAGCCCTGCAGGAGTTTCCATACGAACTATTCCAGGAATCCTGGGAATGATTAGTCCTCCTTCTATTCCAATTGTTATAGTTCCAATAGTACCATGCCCACACATGGGAAGGCAACCACTTGTTTCAATAAATAAAACAGCCACATCATTTTCAGCATCGTGAGGAGGATATAAAATACTTCCACTCATCATATCATGTCCTCTTGGCTCAAACATTAATCCTTTTCTTATCCAATCGAATTCTTTTAAAAAATGCTGGCGTTTCTCACTCATGTTATTACCTTCCAACTGAGGCCCTCCTTCGGCTACCAATCGCACAGGATTCCCGCATGTATGAGCATCAATGCAATGAAAAATACTTTTCATCAATTCTTCAGATATTTTTTATTTAAAGGGATTAGAGATTTTGCACGTACTGTTCCCGGAGATTTACAGCGACATACTTTCCATAGAAGCATGATAAATTTTTCCAGGTTGTGAATATTTATTAAGATCCGGCCTTGATGAAATACTATCATTTATAATTTTTAAAATTCTTTTTCTTTCTTCACCTGCTAAAGTAAGCCTCGGCCCCCTTACCTGTTCGGTGCCAATACCCTCCTGTGTTTCAGCCAGCTTAATATATTGTACGAGTTTGGGATGAATGTCCAGTTCAAGCAATGGCATAAACCAGCGATAGATTTCTGTTGCCTCTTTTATTCGCGCTGCTTTTACAAGATTATAAACAGACATAGTTTCTGCAGGGAAAGCACACACAAGACCGGCAACCCATCCATGTGCGCCCATTAATAATTCTTCCATTGCCAGCGTATCTACACCGCAAAGAATTTTTAACCGCTCACCAAAACGATTAATCATGCGGGTTACATTGGTTACATCCCTTGTTGATTCTTTTACTGCCTGGATGTTTTCACATTCAATTAATTCTGCAAACATATCCGGCGTTACTTCTATTTTATAATCAACAGGATTGTTATAGATCATTACAGGCAAATCTGTTGAGTTTGCGATTGCTTTAAAATAAGCAACAGTTTCCCTGTCATCGCTTTTATAACGCATGGGTGGCAAAGCCATAATAGCCTTGCAGCCCCATGCTTTGGCAAGAGCAGCCTGGTTAATCGCTTCACGGGTCGCGCCTTCAGCAATGTTTAATATTACAGGAATTTTATTTTCAATATATTCTACAGCGAACTTTACTAATGCGGATTTTTCTTCCGTTGTTAATACACTTGCTTCACCAAGTGAACCTCCAAGGATGATACCATGTACGCCCGCTTGTAACTGGGCATGCAGGTTAACTTTAAACATTTCAAAATCTAAATCATCATTGTTTGTAAATTTTGTTGTGAGTGCAGGAAATACACCGCTCCAGTTTATTGCCATAAAATAAATTTTAGTAAAGATATTTTTTAATAACTATTATTAGATATCAATAATTTTTTTTCCTTGCTGTCTTTCTAACCCTAAAAGGATGGAGCTCAATCAACCAATAGTTTAAAATCAAAAATAATTTTTCAAATATTGTCAAAAGCCTGACAATCCAATTTGCTGACATGGTATACTTTTGTACTTTTTGAAATCAAAAATAAATTTTTAATATGCGTTTTTCAATTGTGTAAAAACGCTATTTCAGTGGCAATATTTGAAAAGTATAAATCAATTAAATCAAATTATCAAAATGGAAAAAAAATTACAAGGCCAGGTTGCAATTGTTACAGGGGCCAGCAGCGGGATAGGTGCTGGTGTTGCTAAATCATTGGCAGCCGCGGGCGCAACTGTTATTGTGAATTATCCTGTTGCATCAAACAAAGGAATGGCTGACGATGTTGTACAGGAAATTGCCGGTGCAGGAAACAATGCTACAAGTGCGCAATGTGATGTAAGCAAAGAAGGTGAAGTAATAAAAATGTTTGCAGACGTGGTTAAGCAATTTGGAACTGTTGACATATTAGTAAATAACGCAGGATTGCAAAAAGATTCACCATTTGATACAATGACATTAGATCAATGGAATTATGTGTTGAGTGTAAATCTTACCGGACAGTTTTTATGCGCCAGGGAAGCCATACGTGAATTTTTAAGGAGAGGGGTCGATGAAAAGAAAAGCAAAGCTGCGGGTAAAATAATTTGTATGAGCAGCGTTCACGAAGTAATTCCATGGGCAGGTCATGCAAATTATGCAGCAAGCAAAGGCGGCATCATGCTTATGATGAAAAGTATCTCACAGGAATTTGCGCATAAGAAAATTCGAATTAACAGCATTGGACCCGGCGCAATACAAACGCCAATTAATCGTGAAGCATGGGATACACCGGAAGCTCTTGCATCTTTACTCACATTAATTCCGTACAAGAGAATAGGTAAACCTGAAGATATTGGTAATGCAGCCGTGTGGCTCGCAAGCGATGACAGTGAGTATGTAAACGGTACTACTCTGTTTGTTGACGGCGGTATGACATTGTATCCTGGCTTTACAACAAATGGATAAATCAAATTCTTGTCCCTCTCTTTTGGCGAGGGGTTGGGTGAGGTTAACTTTTTAAAGAATATTTTATGCAGGAACAAAAAAGATTGCAGGGAAATAAAGACGAAAAAATTGCCTGGAAAAAATGGGGCCCTTATGTTACAGATCGTCAATGGGGAACTGTACGCGAGGACTACAGCGAAAATGGAACTGCATGGGAATTTGTAAGCCATGACGCGGCGCGGAGTAAAGCGTACCGATGGGGAGAGGAAGGTATTGCAGGAATAAGTGATGATCAGCAATTGCTATGTTTTGCTATTGCCCTTTGGAATAAAAAAGATCCCATAATCAAAGAAAGGTATTTTGGAGTTACCGGAAATGAAGGCAATCATGGTGAAGATGTAAAGGAGTTGTATTATTACCTGGATTCTACACCCACGCATTCTTATATGAAGATGTTGTACAAATATCCGCAGGCCGAATATCCATATGCTGAATTGATAAATGAAAACAGTAAAAGAGATAAAACGCAATCAGAATTTGAATTAATTGATACAGGTATTTTTAACGAAGATAAATATTTCGATGTTTTTGTAGAATATGCAAAGGCGGCTGAGAACGATATACTAATTAAAATCACTGTGCATAATCGCGGTAACGAAGATGCCACATTAAATGTGTTGCCAACAATATGGTTTCGTAATATATGGGCATGGGGCTATGATGATTATAAGCCACAAATGATGTCTTCCAACAATGATGAGATTATTATCAATCACAAAGCGCTGGGAAATTTTACATTGTATGCTGACGATAAAATTGAATTACTTTTTTGCGACAATGAATCCAACAATAAAAAATTATATGGTTCAAAAAATAGAAGCCATTATTGTAAAGACGGCATCAATGAATTTATTGTAAATGGAAATGATAGCGCAATCAATCTAAATCAGCAGGGAACAAAAGCTGCTATGAATTTTGATGTAAATATAAAAGCACAAAGTTCAGAAACAATCCGGCTAAGGCTTACTACAGACAGGCTTAAGAATGCGTTTGATGATTTTGATGATATTTTTAGAAAGCGTCTGAATGAAGCACATTCATTTTATTATGATTTGCAAAAAGAAATTCAATCAGATGATGAGAAATTGGTACAGAGACAGGCACTTGCGGGTATGCTATGGAGCAAGCAGTTTTTTTATTATGATGTCAACCAGTGGATAAAAGGTGATCCTGATCAGCCTGCACCACCATCATCAAGAAAAAATGGCCGTAATAATGAATGGTCTCATCTCAATAATGCTGATATAATTTCTATGCCGGATAAATGGGAATACCCGTGGTATGCTGCGTGGGATCTTGCATTTCATTGCGTTTCCTTTGCATTGGTAGATGCAGAATTTGCCAAGCAACAATTAGTATTGCTCACAAGAGAATGGTATATGCATCCTAACGGCCAGTTACCCGCTTATGAATGGGCGTTTGGTGATGTGAATCCTCCTGTACATGCATGGTCATCATGGAGAGTATATAAAATTGACGAAAAGAATAATGGTAAAGGAGATATGAAATTTTTAGAAGGCGTGTTTCATAAACTGTTGCTCAATTTTACCTGGTGGGTAAACCGTAAAGATGCGAAAGGAAATAATATTTTCCAGGGAGGGTTTTTGGGATTGGATAACATCGGTGTCTTTGACAGAAGTGCGCCATTGCCAACAGGTGGGCAAATGGAGCAGGCTGATGGAACAAGCTGGATGGCAATGTTCTCGCTCAATCTTATGCGAATCGCGTTAGAGCTTGCCAAATATAATCCCGTTTACCAGGATATGGCTACGAAATTTTTTGAGCACTTTTTGTATATCGCAGGTGCCATGGCCAACATGGCAATGGAGATGGGAGGCTTATGGGATGAAGAAGATGAATTCTTTTATGATGTGTTGAAAATGCCTGATGGAGGAAGCGCAAAATTAAAAGTTCGCAGCATGGTTGGCCTTATCCCTTTGTTTGCTGTAGAAGTGCTTGATCATGATTTGCTGGAAGCGGTTCCTGAATTTAAACAACGCCTGGAATGGTTCTTAAATTACAGGCCAGACCTTGCAAGCCTTGTCTCACGCTGGCAGGAAAAAAATGAAGACGAAAAACATTTGCTGAGTTTATTACGCGGCCATCGCATGAAAAAAATTCTGCAAAGAATGCTGGATGAAAGCGAATTCTTTAGTGATTACGGTATTCGTGCTATTTCAAAATTTCATGATGAGCATCCATACGAATTTTTTGTCGACGGAAATCGTTTCAGTGTTGAATATACACCGGGAGAATCTACAACTGGTTTGTTTGGGGGCAACAGTAACTGGCGCGGCCCTATATGGATGCCACTAAATTATTTACTTGTTGAAAGCCTGCAGCGTTTTCATAATTATTATGGCGACGATTTCAAAGTCGAATGCCCCACGGGGAGTGGCGTATATATGGC
>DASYOM010000148.1:0-17635 GCA_036007765.1 Chitinophagaceae bacterium
AAAAATTATCAATCTTGTTTAAAGCATTGAGCTCTTCATAATGAGCCGTTACCGATGCAATCAATTGTTCTTTTGTCATATTAATGGGATTTAGTTCCCTAAATTTACAATTGTCGGTGCGACATTTTGAAATGCACCCAAAGAAGCGAGTTTATATCAAACTATGAAAATGAAATAGTTTAGTTTTTTTTTAAATAATCACTATGAAATATTTATCAGAATACAGAGATGCAGATTTAGTGAATCAATATCTCAGTGAAATAAAAAGGACAGTAACAAAACCATGGACGATCATGGAAGTGTGTGGCGGGCAAACGCACAGCCTTGTAAAAAACGGCATACTCGATCTTTTGCCAGACCATGTAAGAATGGTTCATGGGCCCGGTTGCCCTGTATGCGTTACGCCTTTAAATCTTATTGATAAAGCCGTTTACCTGGCAGAAGAAAAAAACGTTATTCTTTGTTCTTTTGGTGATATGATCCGTGTTCCGGGTTCTGGAAAAAGTTTACTTGAAGCAAAAGCCGGAGGTGCCGATGTCCGGATTTTGTATTCACCCCTGGAAGCTGTGAAACTCGCTAAAGAAAATCCCGATAGAGAAGTAGTATTTTTTGCTGTAGGTTTTGAAACAACCGCACCCGCTAATGCCCTATCCGTTATACATGCTAATCGCATGGGATTGAAAAACTATTCAATTCTTGCATCGCATGTGCTGGTGCCACCGGCTATTGAAGAGATAATGAATGATGAGCTCTGTGTTGTTAATGGCTTTCTTGCGGCGGGTCACGTTTGTGCTATTATGGGTATTTATGAATATTATCCGCTTGTTGAAAAATATAAAGTGCCTATTGTCGTAACGGGCTTTGAACCCGTTGATCTGCTACAGGGAATATTAATGACAGTGCGCCAGTTGGAAAAGAATGAAGCAAGAGTCGAAAACCAATATTCCAGGATTGTAAGTGATGAAGGAAATGTAAAAGCCCAGGAAATGATCTATGAAGTATTTGAAGTAACTGATAGGTTATGGCGCGGAATGGAGGTTATTCCAATGAGTGGTTATAAGGTAAAAAAATCTTTAAGTGAATTTGATGCTGAAAAAAAATTCAATGTGAATATTGCAGAGGCTCCTGAAAACCCTGAATGTATTGCCGGGGATATTATGAAGGGAATTAAGAAACCATTTGAGTGCCAGCACTTCGGTAAAAAATGCAAGCCTGCTAATCCACTAGGCGCGCCAATGGTTTCAAGCGAGGGAGCCTGCGCAGCTTATTATCATTATTCAGGAATGCTTGAACAAGTGGAAGCCTGATGAAAATATTGTTGCTTATAACGTCATTCAACGGGCTTAGCCAAAGAGCATGGGTTGAATTAGACAAGCGTAATCACCAGGTAAAGGTGCATATAACTTCCACACCGGAAAAAATGATTGATGCAGTAAATGAGTATCAACCTGATTTGATAATTGCTCCTTATTTAAAACTGGCAATTCCGGAAATCATCTGGAAAAATCATACATGTCTTATTGCGCATCCCGGAATTGTCGGAGATCGTGGTTCAAATTCTTTGGATTGGGCGATTCTCAACAATGAAAAAGAATGGGGTATAACTATATTGCAAGCTGTTGAAAAAATGGATGCGGGCCCGGTATGGGCATCTGAATGTTTCCCAATGAGAAATGTTTCCAAATCTTTTTTATACAGGCATGAAGTAACACAGGCTGCTCTAAAGGGTTTGCTTAAAGCTGTTCATCTTTTTGAAGAAAAAAATTCTGTTTCAAAAACAAATGACTGTATTGAAAAGAAAGGCAAATGGAATCGTTCAACAAATCAGGAAGACTTCAAATTTGTATGGAGTGATGATACGGTTTCTATCATAAAAAAAATTAATGCAGCAGATAGCTTCCCCGGTGCAGTGTCCTCTATCCTGGATGAAGAATATTTTTGTTTTGGAGTTAGAGAAGAAGAAAAACTAAAGGGAACTCCCGGGCAAATATTAGCAAAAAGGAATAATGCTATTTGCATATCAACAAAAGATGCAGCTCTCTGGATTCAATGTTTAAGAAAAAAAAATAATGCTGATTCAATTAAGATTCCTGCTACAATTGCACTGGACGATAAAGTAAATCAGATATCCGCTTCAGCACTAAATGTTTTTGAAGATGACCTTTCAATAAAAACATTTCGTGAAATATGGTATGAAGAACATAACCATGTCGGCTACCTGCATTTCGATTTCTACAATGGGGCAATGAGCACAGACCAATGTGAGCGATTAAAAGGAGCTTTTATTGAAGCAAAGCAGCGTAAAACAAAGGTGATAGTATTGATGGGAGGTGAGGATATTTGGAGCAATGGGATTCATCTTAATATAATTGAAGCTTCCCCAAATCCCGCTCAAACTTCATGGGAAAATATAAATGCTATTGATGATTTGATTAAAGAAATAATTTGCACAGACACGCATTATATTATAAGCGCTTTGCAGGGTAATGCAGGCGCAGGTGGAGTAGCATTGGCAATTGCCACAGATAAAGTAATTGCCACGAAAGGAATTGTGCTTAACCCGCATACCAGGAATATGGGATTATTTGGCTCAGAGTATTGGACTTATTTATTACCAAAAAGGATCGGAACTGAGCGAGCCACTTTGTTTACTGAACAATGCCTTCCGTGGGGTATTGATATCGCCCTGGAGGTTAAGCTGATTGATGATTGTTTTGAAGAAACAGGCATAGCTTTCAGGGGCAAAGTGAAAAGAACCGCAGAAGAAGTTGCCGGGCTTTCTTATTTTCAACAATTAATAAAGGCTAAAAATTTTAAGCGTAACAGGGATGAAAGCTACAAGCCATTGCAAAAATACCGTGAAGAGGAATTGGAAAAAATGTACAAAAACTTTTTTGAGGATGATTGTGGCTACGATTGGAAACGGCATTGTTTCGTACATAAAAAAGATCCAGGCAGTGAAAAAAATTCTATTACTGATAAAGATTTTTTTAGTGAGCGAAGAAAAATATGGCGAAGAAGGAAGGATGAAAAAATGTTTTATGAAGTATAAAATATTATTGCCGATCCTTTGGAAGGTTGCATGTGAAGCTTTAGTACTTTAAAAAAATAAAAAATGGAATTACAATGCCCAATGCCTAAGCTAGATTTTGATATCATCACCTTAGGGCATGGCAGTGGCGGCACACTTACAAACCAATTATTGACAAGTGGTGTTTTTAATATTTTAAGTAACCCTTACCTGGATGAAAAGCATGACGGCGCCATTTTTTCCATGAATGGAAAAATGGCTTTCAGCTCCGATAGTTTTGTGATCTCACCCGTTTTTTTCCCAGGAGGAAATATTGGCGAGTTGGCTGTGAATGGAACGGTGAACGACCTTGCAATGTGCGGCGCAATCCCTCAATTTCTTTCTCTTTCATTCATTATTGAAGAGGGCTTGACAATGGAAGAATTCTGGGAGATTTTAATCAGTATTAAAAATGCATGTCGCAAAGCGGAAGTGCAAGTGGTAACCGGGGACACAAAAGTGGTGGAAAAAGGTAAAGGAGATAAAATATTTATTAACACTTCTGGTGTAGGCTTGTTGCACGAACGAGCGAATATAAGTTTCCGTAATGTAAAGGCGGGCGATAAAATAATTCTTAGCAATAAAATTGCTACACATGGTATAGCCATTATGAGCATAAGGGAAGGCCTGGATTTTGAAACGGATATAGTAAGTGATACAACCAATCTCAATTTCAGTGTAAAAAAACTATTGGATGAATTCGGAGATAATATTCACTTGTTACGCGATCCTACAAGAGGTGGTGTTGCAACAGTTCTTAACGAAATAGCAAGAGATACTAACCTCGGCATTGAAATTCATCAAAAATTTATACCTGTTGACGAACAGGTTTATGGAGCTTGTGAGTTACTCGGCCTTGACCCATTGTATGTTGCCAACGAAGGTGTTTTCATCGCCATTGTTGATAAAAATATTGCAGATAATTTATTACGGCTTTTACAAAAAGATGAAAACGGAACCAATGCTATAACTATTGGAGAAGTTACCGAATCCCACCCCAGGCAGGTAATTTTAAATAGCAATATTGGAGGTAAACGTGTTGTAAATATGTTGGTAGGAGAGCAGCTCCCAAGAATTTGCTAGTAAAATTTTATGAATGCATTTCCACTTTTATTGACAATCTATGCAGGATTTGCTCATGCATTCGAGGCGGATCATTTATTGGCTGTAAGCAATATCGTGTCACGGCGGGATAATATAAGGCTATCATTAAAAGATGGAATCTTTTGGGGGCTTGGCCACACTTCTACTATTTTATTAATAGGAATTTTGGTATTATTGTTCAGGATAAATATTTCTACGCAATATTTCCAATATCTCGAAGCCATTGTAGGCTTTATGCTTGTGATATTAGGTATTTACCGCCTTAAAAAATTATTCCCGCAAAAAAAAATTGTCATACACACTCATCTTCACGAGCATGAGGATTCCCGGCACCATAATCACCTCCATGTACATATTGGAAATGAATCAAAGCATTCCCATCCGCATTCCTTAGCATATAGCGTTGGCCTTATACATGGCCTCGCAGGAAGTGGAGCGTTAATAGTAATGGTAATGATCCAGATAAAAGAACCGATGAGCGGGCTTTTTTATCTTTTAATTTTTGGACTTGGATCGGTTATAGGAATGCTGGCTGCAGCAGGGTTATTCAGCATATCTTTTTCAAAAAGGATAATGAGGGCTCAAAGCCTGCAGGCAACCTTAATTATTATCTCAGCGTTACTATGTGTGGGATATGGTGGGTTGGTGATTTATAAAAATCTTCTGATGTAATAGATTAATAAAATGTTGAAGAATTTCCATAAACATAAAGCAGCATTTTATAAAATTAAAGACTCTATGATTGGGTATTCACAGTTCATGTGTTATAAATTCCACTTAGATAAATTAATTGTTACGTCATTTTCTTATTTGTTATGAGATTTCTTAAACCGTTAAAGAGTTTAGTAATATTTTTTTGATAAGTTGGTATTTATTTAACATTTGTGTGTAAATTACACGTTAAAATTATTAACACCACAAAATTTACGAAAGGTTATGAGACAAAAATTACTGCTAAGTATTACATTAATGTGCTTTTGTTTTCTTCAATCATTTGCACAGCAACGAACAATTACTGGAAGCGTTCTTACCAAAGAAGGAACCCCTTTATCAGATGCTTCTGTTACCGTAGTTGGCGATAAGACAGGAGTTAGAACAGGTTCGGATGGTACATTTTCAATAAATGTTCCGGCTACAGCAAAACAATTACAGATAAGTTATGTGGGTTCAGAAAGTCAGAAAGTGACTATTATAAGTATTAACAAAGTTACTGTTGTTATGGAAACTGCAGCCCAGGCATTGGAGAATGTTGTAGTTATAGGCTATGGTAGTGTCCGGAAAAAAGACTTAACCGGTGCTGTTGCTTCAGTGCAGGCAAAAGATTTTAATAAAGGAACATATACAGCGCCCGACCAATTAATACAGGGTAAGGCTGCTGGTGTTTTAGTAATCAATAACACAGGCCAACCGGGTGGCGCGACAACGGTAAGGATCAGAGGAACATCATCTATCAGGTCAGGCAATCAGCCATTATTCGTTGTTGACGATGTTCCATTGTCTGGCGGTTCAGCAAGACCAGGCGGTAATGGAGATAATGGAGGTAATCCACTTACTTTTATGAATCCTAATGATATAGCTGGAATTGAAATTTTGAAAGATGCATCTGCTACTGCTATCTATGGTTCAAGAGGTGCCAATGGCGTTGTGCTTATAACTACGAAAAGGGGCAAAACAGGAGTACCTGTGGTGGATGTTAGCGGATCTGTGGGTATATCCAATGTTCTGAAAAAATTAGAAGTATTAAGTGCAAATGAATACAGGAAGACACTAGCGGATTATAATGTAGGTACTGATTCTACAACCGGCAGATTGAAAGGTGACTTTGGTAATAGTGTTGATGCATTCGACGCAATAACCCGTACTGCACTTACTCAAAGTTATAATGCTGCTGTCGGGGGAGGTACTGAAAATGGCAGATATCGTATTTCTGCAGGATATCTTGATCAACAGGGGATCATCGAGAATTCCGGTCTTAAAAAAGTAACAGCTAATTTAACTAGTAATTTTAAGTTTTTGGAAAGTAAAAAATTAAGCCTCAACTTCAATGTGTTAGTTACTCAAACAAATGAAGAAATTGTATTCGGAACTGCAGGAGTTGGCTTCACAGGAAACCTTATCGCTCAGGCTTTACAATGGAATCCTACCCATCTTTTAAAGAAGCCCGGAACTGATTCAGCATGGATTGACCCTGCCGTTGGTTCAACAACTGTAAATCCCCTTGCGGAATTAAATTATTTCAACGATAGGGCAACAGTCAATACCGTTATTGCAAGTGTTTCGCCTGCTTACAAAATAACGAATGACCTGGAATATAAACTCGTTTACAGTGTTAATCGCCAGGTTGGGAACAGGAAAATACAAACTAACAGGTTATTAAATGATCAGGGTTCCCTGGATCGTGGTTTTGCAGCGGTACGTAATGAAGAACAAACAAATACACAGATCACAAACACCTTAAATTTTAATAAACAGATCACCTCAGATTTTAATTTAAATGCGGTAATTGGGCATGAATGGCTCACTTATGATAAAAGAGGTACCTTCGAAGGTGCCCAAGACTTTACTAATGTCGGCTTAAATTATTATGACTATCTACAGTTTTCAACACAGAATAGTAGAGGGGTGGGTTCTTTCGCGGACCCCACTACTGAATTGCAATCATTTTTTGGAAGGGCGATTATAAATTACAAAGATAAATATTTGATTACAGGCACTATAAGGGCAGATGGTTCCACCAGGTTTGGTAAAAACAACAAATATGGATATTTTCCTTCTGTAGGCGTGGCATGGAATGTGACACAGGAAGATTTCTTAGTTAACAACAGCCTGATCAATAATTTGAAAGTGCGTTTGAGCTGGGGTAAGACTGGGAACCAGGAATTCCCTTCAGGTGCTTCACTGGATAGGTTTGGATTTGGCCAACAATCTATTTCACAATCGAACTATGGAAATGCAGATTTAAAATGGGAAACATCTACTACTACCAATGCGGGGATTGACTTTAGCATTTTAAATAATAGGTTAAGTGGTGCAATAGATTATTTCTATAAAAAAACAACAGATGTATTGTTTGAACAAAACATCGTTCAACCCGCTCCGGGAGGAAAGATTTGGATCAACTTGCCCGGCAATGTGGTAAATAAAGGTGTTGAATTAATGTTAACGGCGGGTTTGATAAGAAAAAGTGATATGAATTGGAACATAGGAGGTAACGCATCCTTTCTACAAAATTCTGTCAATGGATTAGTCGGGTTTTACGAAACAGGAGAGCTCAGGGGGCAGGGATTTTCTGATGTAAGAGGACAGAGAGTTATAAGTGGCCAACCATTAAATGTATGGTATCTGAGGCGATTTGAAGGGCTTGATAAAGCGACAGGACAAAGTATTTATTCAGATGGCGGAAATACTCTTTATTATTCAGGAAGCCCTAATCCTAAAATGCTGTTAGGGCTCTCATCAGATTTTAGTTATAAAAAGTTTTCAGCAGCTGTTAACATGAATGGAACTTTCGGTCACTATGTATTCAATAATACAGCAGCCTCAGTGTTAGGGATCGGTAATCTTGGCACCAGGAATATTGCTAAGTCTATATTAGGAGGGTCTGTTCAGGAAGCTATTTCAAACGCTCCTGCCCCCTCAACGCGTAATCTTGAAAAAGGTAACTACATCAAAATGGCAAATGCCAGTATTGGTTATAGAATAGGGAATCTGGGCAAAGATATTAAGAATGTGTATATTTCTGTAACAGGGCAAAATCTGTTCGTAATAACAAAATACACTGGCTTTGATCCTGAAGTAAATACAGACGCAGGTTTTGGCGGGATTCCTTCTTTAGGGGTTGAGTATGTACCTTATCCTTCTGCCAGGACTTTTCAGATTGGAGTAAATTTTTCGTTATAATTTAAAAATTATTATTTATGAAACATATCAAATTTTGGCTCATTTTGTTTTTGACAGTGGCTTTCTTTTCATGCACTAAATTGAATGAAAGATTCAGAAGTGAATTGGAACAAGGTAATACGAGTAATATTACTCCCGCTCAATTACTTATAAGCGCTTATAATTCACTCAATGGACCTTTTCAGACCGGAGATCTCTGGCATACACAGGAGCAAACTTCTGATGAAACTATAGCACCTACCCGCGGGCCTGACTGGGATGATAATGGTCAATGGAGAATGTTACAAACTCATACCTGGAATGACAATCAATCACAGATAAGAGGAGCCTTCAATGGTTTACTGAGCGCGCAATTTGCTGCGTCTAATGTTCTTCAATTTAGTCCTTCCGCACAACAGGCTGCGGAAGCCAGGTTTATACGGGCGCTTACAATTTATGCAGTATTAGATGGATATGACCAGGTCCCTTACAGAGAGGATCTTACTAATTATAAAATTTTGCCTAAAACTTTAAAAGGTCTTGAAGCATCGGATTTTGTTGTAAGTGAGTTAAACGCTGTTATGAATGACCTTCCCTCTACAGGGGCTGCTTATGTGGCAAATCAAAATGCTGCGAAAGTGTTATTAATGAAAATTTATCTCAATAAAGGCGTTTATGCTAACAGGGCAGCTCCTGTTTTTGATGCTGCCGATATGAACCAGGTTATTACTTTGGCTGATCAAATTATCGCTACCAATAAATATTCACTCAACAGTGTTTTCTATGATATTTTTGCACCTGATAATGATGTAAAATCTACAGAAAATATTTTTACCTTATACAATAAGGCAGGTGACAGAGGTGGTAATGTTCAGGGATGCACGTTCCAGGTATCTCACTATAATATGAATCCAGCTGGATGGAACGGTTTCGCTACATTATCAGATTTTTACGACAAGTTCGATGCTATTGATCAAAGAAGAGGAATGTATTATAATTATCCGGCTTCACTTCCAAATCCTGGTAAAAGACAAAATGTTGGATTTCTTGTTGGACAACAGTATAATCTCACTACTGACGCTGCTTTAAGCGACAGAAAGGGAAATCCCTTAAGTTTTACAAGGGATGTGAAAATCAGGGAAACTGGAAGTAATCTTGAGGTAACAGGAATAAGAGTATTAAAATATCCTTATGACTATGGTCATTTAAACGATCAAAATGATAATGATTGGGTTATTTTCAGGTATGCTGATGTTCTGCTCATGAAAGCTGAGGCTTTACTAAGAACTGGTGATGCAGCAGGGGCATTAGTTATTGTAAATACTTTACGTGTAAAGCGTGGTGTTCTACCTTTAGCATCTGTGGACTTAAATGCATTGCTTGATGAAAGAGGTAGAGAATTTTATTGGGAGGGCTGGAGGCGCCAGGATCAAATTCGTTTTGGAAAATGGTTACAGGCATGGCAGGAAAAACCGGCCAGCGATGCGAGCCATCTTTTATTTCCTATACCAAGCGATCAATTGGCAGTTAATGCAAATCTTACTCAAAATCCAGGTTATTAATTAATAAAGTTTTTATAAAAATTAAAAGGTCATTTTTTAAATGACCTTTTTTTGATTTATCAATATGTGGTCAAAAGTTTTTTCATCCCTGTTTTTATTTTCATTATTTTTTTTGCCTTCCTGCAGCACAAAGAAAAAATTACCTACCCTGTTTAGCCTTGAAGAAAATACAGGCATAAATTTCTCCAATAATATAAAAGACACAAAAGATTTTAATGTTCTTATTTACCGAAATTTTTATAATGGGGCAGGGGTGGCTATCGGCGACATTAATAATGACGGTCTTGCAGATATCTTTTTTACTTCCAATATGGGAGCAAATAAGCTATACCTTAATAAAGGAAATTTCCAATTTGAAGATATTACCGAAAAAGGAGGTTTCATTAACAAAGGTAAATGGGCTACCGGTGTTGTTATGGCAGATGTTAATGGAGATGGTTTTCTTGATATCTATGTTTGTTATGCGGGCTATCAAAAAGGTGTTGACCAGGAAAATGAATTATATATAAATAAACACAACCTTACTTTCACAGAATCTGGTAAAGCGTATGGATTGAATGACAACGGCTATACAACGCATGCCGCATTTTTCGATTATGATATGGATGGGGATCTGGATTGCTTTATTATTAACAACAGTTTTATCCCTGTAAATACATTAAATTATGCCAACAAACGTGACCTACCCTCAAAAGACTGGCCTGTTAAAGATTTCCTTAAGGGTGGTGGAAACCGATTATTAAGAAACGACAACGGTAAGTTTGTTGATGTAACACTTGAAACCGGTATACACAATAGTTTAATAAGTTTTGGATTGGGTGTGAACGTGGGCGACGTAAATGGAGATGGTTATCCGGATATCTATGTTTCAAATGATTTTTTTGAAAGGGATTATTTATACATCAATCAAAAAAACGGCACTTATAACGATGAACTGGAACAATATATGCAACATACAAGCCTTGCATCAATGGGTGCCGATATGGGGGATATTAATAATGATGGCTATCCTGATATTTTTACTACAGATATGCTTCCCGATGATGATTCCCGTTTAAAAACTACTTCTTTATTTGACAATATTGATGTATACCGGTTAAAAGAAAGATTAGGATTCTATCATCAATTCATGCAGAATACCTTGCAGATAAATAATAAAGATGGCAAGTTCATGGATGTTGCTCACTATAGCGGTGTTTCAGCTTCTGACTGGAGCTGGGGGGCACTTATGTTTGATATGAACAATGATGGGTTAAATGATCTTTATGTTTGTAACGGAATAAATCATGATGTAACCAACCAGGATTTTATAGACTTTTTTGCTAATGATATTATTCAAAAAATGGTACTCACAGGTGAAAAACAGGACATTGATGGGATTATAAAAAAAATGCCTTCTTATCCATTGTTAAATAAAGCCTTCTTAAACCAGGGTAACTTAAAATTTGCTGATACAGGCATTGCGCTGGGTTTCACACAGCCATCATTTTCTAATGGAGCGGCATATGGCGACCTCGATAACGATGGTGATCTCGACCTGGTAGTTAATAATATTAATCAGAAGGCATTTATTTATAAAAACAATGCTGTACAAAAAGGGGGAAATAATTATATAGGAGTCTTCTTAAAAGGTATCGGCAAAAATACCTTTGCGATAGGCAGTAAAATTAAAGTTTATAAGAATGGACAAGTGTATTCACGGGAGGTAGTACCCGGAAGAGGCTTTCAATCTTCAGTTGATTATAAACAAATAATAGGTGTTGGCACACAAACGCAGGTCGACTCAATGGTAATTATATGGCCCGACAGAACATACATCAAATATGAACATCCCACGTTAAATAAAGTGCTGGTAGTACAGCAGCCATTACAAAAAGGACAAAATTATTTCAACGATGAACCTTTACCAGAACCCTTCTTGCAACCTGTGAAAGTAAATTTTGAAAAGCACAGCGAAGATGATTATGTTGATTTTTATCAGCAAAGAAATTTACCAGAGATGCTTTCACGTGAAGGCCCCCAGATAGCGAGAGGTGATATAAATGGGGATGGACTGGAGGATATCTATATCGGGGGAGCCAAGGGACAACCTGGCCAGCTTTATTTACAAAACGTAAATGGATTTGTGCGAAAAGAAGAAGTATTGTTTAAAGAATTTGCGGACTTTGAAGATATAGCTGTATTATTTTTTGATGCAGATAAGGATGGAGACCTGGATCTATTTATAGGTTCCGGAGGAAATAATTTACCTCCCAACAGCAGGCAGCTTCAACAAAGATTATATATTAATGATGGAAAGGGGAACTTCAAAATTCAACAAGATGCTTTCCCAAAAAATAATATGAATATTTCAATTGCTGCGGCAAACGATTTTGATGGCGATGGAGACATTGATTTATTTGTAGGGAGCAGGAGCGTACCGTTTTCATACGGATTAGTTCCCGAAAGTTATTTGTATAAAAATGATGGAAGTGGACATTTTACGGATGTAGCGGGAGCTATGAATGAACAAATATCAAGCGCAGGGATGGTAACTGGTGCAGTGTGGGCTGATATAATTGGCGATACTAAAAAAGAACTGGTAATTACGGGAGAATGGATGGCAACAAAAATATTTTCTTACAATGGTAAAACATTTGATGAGCTCCCAAATACCAACTTAAGTGGCTTGTATGGATTATGGCAAACGGTGGCAACTGCAGATATAAACGGCGATGGCAAGCAGGATTTAATATTAGGCAATATTGGCGAAAATTTTTATTTAAAGCCAGATTCAAATAACCCGGTGAAATTATGGATAAATGATTATGACCAGAATGGTACTCCTGATCCGTTTCTCACGAGAACTATACATGGAAAAGATCTGCCTGTTTTTTTAAAAAAGGACATAACCGATCAGTTTCCGGGATTAAGAAAATTAAATTTTAATTATAGTGATTATGCAACCAAAACCATTCAGCAATTATTTAGTAAAGAGTTAATTAAAAATTCAACAGTAAATGTTTTTAATTATTGCAGTTCGGTAATTGCGATCAATGATGGTAACGGAAAATTTACAATACAAAAATTACCTGCCATGCTCCAGGTGTCAAGTATAAATGCCATTTATGTCACTGATGTAAACAATGATAATAAAATGGATTTAATTTTGGGAGAAAATAAATTTGAATTTCCTCCACAATTCGGCCGGCTGGATGCAGGTTTTGGAGATGTGCTTATTAACCTTGGTAACAATAGTTTTTCATTAATGGAACATAGTAAATCCGGGTTAAATCTTACAGGTGAAGTAAGAGATATTAAAGAAATAAAAGGGAATGGCAAACGATTTATTCTTATGACAATAAACGATCAGCTTCCTGTTTTATATAAAATAAAAAATGCTCCTGGTAAATTAAAATGATTTTAAAAAGTTTTTTAAACCTTAGTATTTTAATCTTATTAGTGTCGGTAACACTTCTCCAGGATTGCAAACCACGGAAGAAACCAGGAACTCCTTTATTTAAAGTTTTAAATAGCCAGAGTACTGGCCTCGATTTCAGCAATAACCTTACATACAATCAGCAATTCAATCTTTTTAAATATATATATTTCTATAATGGTAGTGGCCTTGGTGCAGGTGATTTTAACAACGACGGTTTGATAGATCTATTTTTTGGGTCTAACCAGGAGAAGAATAAATTATACCTGAATACAGGGAATCTAAAGTTTAAAGATGTAACAAATGAAGCAAAAATTCCTGAGGATGGAGGATGGACAACCGGTATTTCGGTAGTTGACATTAATAATGATGGTTTGCTGGATATTTATATTTGCCGGGTTGGCAATTACGAAACGTTACATAGTAAAAATCAATTGCTCATAAACCAGGGTATTGATAAAAATGGCGTACCAACTTTTGTTGATAAGGCACATGAATATGGTTTAGACTTTTCAGGTTTTAGTACACAGGCAGTATTCTTTGATTACGATATGGATGGCGACCTGGATATGTTTCTTCTGAATCATTCTGTTCATGAAAACGGAACCTTTCAACCACGAAATAAATTCCTTGGTACGTACCATCCTTTGTCAGGCGATCGGTTATATCGCAATAATTCTAATTCCTCTATGGATACAGCAAAGGCCCAAAATATTTTTACTGATGTAACAAAACAATCAGGCATCAACAGCTCTGCAATTGGGTATGGGCTTGGAATTGCGACTGCCGACGTTAACCTTGATGGCTATCCTGATATCTATATTACCAATGACTTTCACGAAAATGATTACCTGTATATTAATCAAAAGGATGGGACATTCAAAGAAGAAGGTGAACAGCGATTAATGCATACCAGCCAGTTTTCGATGGGTGTTGATATGGCTGATATAACTAATGACGGATATCCTGAAATAATTTCTACTGATATGTTGTCATCAGATCCTTATATTTTAAAAAGATCTTTGAGCGAAGGTGCTTACAATATTTTTAATTATAAAATCGGCATAGGATATAGTTATCAATATACGCGGAATAATTTACAATTAAACAACAGGAACGGTATGTTCAGTGAGATAGGATTGTACAGCGGAATAGCTGCAACTGATTGGAGTTGGTCACCGTTGCTGTTTGACTTTGATAATGATGGCTTAAAAGATCTGTTCATATCTAATGGTATTCCAAAACGGTTGAATGATATTGATTATATCAATTTTGTTTCAAACGGAGATGTGCAGCAAAAGATCCAGGAAAATAATTTTCGTGAAAAAGACCTTGCTTTAATTGATAAATTCCCGGTAATAAAGTTGCCTGATAAATTTTTTAAAAACAATGGCAATGCTCATTTTACTGATGAAAATAATCTTATCGATGGAAGTGTTCCCACATTTTCTAATGGAGCTGTATATGCGGACCTGGACAATGATGGTGATGTAGACATTGCGGTAAACAGTATTGATGCGTCAGCATTGATCTATGAAAACAAAACCAGTGAGCCCGGTAAAAGATCCTCTATACAAATAAAATTGAAAGGGTCGCCCCGGAACATAAATGCAATAGGTGCAAAAATCATTTTATTTGCTAATAAAGAAATAAGAACATATGAAAATTACCCCGTAAAAGGTTTTATGTCGAGCATGCAAATACCGGTTACCATTGGGTTAAATAATACCAAAGTTGATTCTGCTTTTGTGATATGGCCCGACAATTCTTACCAGCGAATATTTTTTTCTTCGAATGATTCATCAGTAATTTTTTCCTACAAAAAAAGCGAAAGGCTATTTGACTACAATACAATTATTGGTTATTATAAAAATCCCACGATACCAATGACTGATATTACGAAGGATGTTAGTTTTAATTACAAGCATGAAGAAAACCGTTTCTCCGAATTTGACAGGGATCCGCTGATCCCACATTTCTTTTCCACGGAAGGCCCGGCATTAGCAATCGCGGATATTAATCATGATAGATTAGAAGATGTTTTCATTGGGTCAGCAAGAAATAAAAAAAGTTGCATTTTTTTACAGCAGCCTTCAGGGGAATTTATAAAAAGCAAGCAACCTGTATTGGATAAAGACAGCATTTATGAAAATGTGGATGCCTGCTTCACGGATGTAAATAATGATGGAAATATTGATTTGGTAATCGCAAGTGGCGGTAATGAATTTTACGGAAATGAGAGTCACAATACTCCCCGCGTTTATTTAAATGATGGCCAGGCAAATTTTACAAATCTGGACAATGCATTCCATGATCTTTATCTAACTGCTTCCAGCGTGGTTCCTTACGATTTTAATGGTGATGGATTTGTAGATTTATTTATAGGTGCGAGAACAGTTCCATGGGAATATGGAGAGATCCCTCAATCTTACCTGTTACAAAATGATGGTTCAGGAAAATTTAAAGATGTAACCTCCCAATATGCAAATGGCTTAGCGAAAGTTGGTTTTGTAACACAGGCTTTATGGTTTGACATAGATAAAGATGGAGATAAAGACCTTTTACTTTCGTTAGAATGGGGTGGTATTGTTGCTTTCATAAATGATAAAGGAAAATTTACAAAAAAGATATTATCTGATAAGAAAGGCTGGTGGAATTTTATACTGCCCTGCGATGTTGACAATGATGGCGACATTGATTTCGTTGCCGGCAACCTGGGATTAAACAGCCGTTTAAAAGCATCTGTAAATGAGCCGGTAAAATTGTACTTTAATGATTTTGATGATAATGGAAAAAAGGAACAGGTGCTCACTTATTACCTCGGAGGAAAAGAAATACCTTTTGCAAGTAAAGCAGAATTGGAAAAGCAAATCCCTCTTCTTAAAAAGAAATTTTTATATGCTGAAGATTTTGCTAAAGCCAGCTTAGCCGAAATTTTTAGCTCAGATAAATTAGAACACGCTGAAGTATTATCTGCTGATTATTTTTCAAATGCAATATTAATCAATAATGGAAACCTGCAATTTGATACAAGGGCATTACCATGGCAGGCGCAGCTTACATCCTGTAAAGATGCAGTTATTGTAAATGCAAATGATGATGACTTGCCTGATATTTTGTTAATGGGAAATTACTATGAGAACAATATTGAGATGGGCAGGTATGATGCAGGATTTGGAACTATTTTAGTCAATAAAGGAAAAGGACAATTTCTCGCTGAAAGTATAAATGGTTTACAGGTAAAAGGCCAGGTACGGCACATTAAAAAAATTAATTTGGGCAAACAGTATGCATATATTCTTGCCAGAAATAATGATAGCGCTATGGTTATAAAATTTGATTATAGGCAAAAAATTAATAAATAGGATAATAAATTTTAGTAATCCATTTTGTTGTGTCGGGTTCCAGTGATCTGTTAGTAATTAAAGATTCAAAAGGTATTGCAGGGGAAGATAGATGATTATCGACGATATATAAATCCAGTTGTTTTAATGCTTGCCTGGCGGTGTAATCACCTCCTTTTACTTCTGCCACTAAAATTTTCCCCGGGATCATTCTTTTAAAAACATAATTATCCTTTTCACGAATTATTTTATTAATAGGAAGAGCGACCATTGTTCTATATCTGTTACTGTCAATAGATATATTAAGCATTGGAGAATTTGTCTCTTTGCCACCTTCTTTAAGAATATACTTCCGGAGATTATTTATTTGAGAATATATTTCATTTGTAGAGGGAATAGCCTTTGAAAAATATTTTGTTGATATTAAAATTGTATCCGCTACTTGCTGCTGAATAATCTTTAATCCGTAAACACTTTCTGGTTTTTCTAAAAATGCCTGCAGGTGTTTAAGAATATTATCCATCTCGCCCTCCAAGCGGTTTGCATCATTATAAGATTTTATCCTGCGAATTGGATTAAAGTTTACATTGATTTCTGCATTCCATTCAATTGCAATAGAATCTGTTTTTATTGGAATTAAGCTTATCAAACTGGTTATCGATCTTTGATCATTTGATACAAGAACCTGTAAAGTGTTCATGATAGCATTCTCGACTTTATAATGATAATTGAAAGGCAACACATTAATTGAATCGGCAGATAGCAACAAAGCCCAATTACTTTCATCTTTTAAAAGCCGGTTAGCCGCAGGCAAAGTTGTTTTTATAAAAACTGATTTCGCAATTTTAATATTTTCTGGAATTAAGATATATATACTAACTAAACCGAATAAAACCAAAATGAATGTAATCAATAACAATTTTCTCATATAAATATCAATAAGGGCAGCAATTTACTTAAACAAGAGATTTTTAAAGAAATATCATTTTCTAAAACGAATTTTTATATTTTCAACATAAAAAAAATTGGTACTTCTAAAATCATTCTTATAAAGTTCTTGCATCTTCTGCTCGCGAATTTAAAGAAGATAAAGGTCAGTATTTTGAATACTTATAAAAGGGTGCATTTCAAAATGTCGCACCGACAATTGTAAATTTAGGGAACTAAATCCCATTAATATGACAAAAGAACAATTGATTGCATCGGTAACGGCTCATTATGAAGAGCTCAATGCTTTAAACAAGATTGATAATTTTTA
>DASYOM010000149.1:0-50606 GCA_036007765.1 Chitinophagaceae bacterium
ATTTTTCCTACCATCTTTGCGGGGACTACCCATGCATCAAATTCTTCCGGTGTAACATAGCCGAGTTTCACCGCCATTTCTTTTAATGTAGTGCCTTCTTTGTGTGCTTTCTGTGCAATCTCCGCCGCTTTATAATAACCAATTCTTGTATTAAGCGAAGTAACCAGCATCAGCGAATTATCTACATGCTTTTTAATATTCGCTTCAATAGGCGCAATTCCTTTTGCACATTTTTCATTAAAACTATTGCAGCCATCTCCCACTAATCTTGCACTGTGCAGGAAATTATATATCATCATCGGCTTAAAGACATTTAATTCAAAATGGCCCGTCGCACCCCCTATACTTAATGCCACGTCATTTCCCATAACTTGTGCGGAGATCATGGTGAGTGCTTCGCATTGGGTAGGATTTACTTTACCGGGCATAATTGAAGAGCCAGGCTCATTATCGGGAATGTGGATTTCGCCAATGCCACTGCGCGGGCCGGAAGATAACATTCTAATATCGTTAGCTATTTTCATAAGGCTCACAGCAACTGTTTTTAAAGCACCATGTGTTTCTACAATTGCATCATGTGCAGCAAGCGATTCAAATTTATTTTTTGCCGTTTTAAATGGAAGCCCTGTTAGCTCGGAAATTATTTCAGCAACATTTTTGGCATATTCAGGTGGAGTGTTTATCCCAGTTCCTACAGCAGTGCCTCCAAGGGCAAGCTCACTTAAATGTATCATTGTATTTTTAATAGCCTTCAGGCCGTGTTCTAACTGTGAGGCATAGCCGCTAAATTCCTGGCCAAGTGTTAAAGGCGTCGCGTCCATAAAATGAGTACGGCCTATTTTTACAATATTAATAAATTCCTTTGCTTTCGCAGCCAAAGTGTTTTTAAGATTTTCAATGGCAGGCAAAGTGAGATCATTCAGGCTTTTATAAGCCGCTATGTGCATTGCAGTAGGAAAAGTGTCATTACTCGATTGCGACTTATTTACATCATCATTCGGATGTAATACTTTTTCTTTATCAGACAATTTGCCGCCATTCAGTACGTGGGCACGGTATGCTATTACTTCATTTACATTCATATTACTTTGTGTACCACTCCCCGTTTGCCATACAACAAGAGGAAATTCATTGTTTAACCCCCCTTCAAGTATTTCGTCACATACTTTACTTATCAATTCACATTTTTCCTTTGGTAAAACACCTGCATCAAAATTTGTAATTGCAGCGGCTTTTTTCAAATAAGCAAATGCCTGGATTATTTCTTTTGGCATTTTATTAATATCCTGGGCAATTTTAAAATTTTCAATGCTGCGCTGTGTTTGTGCTCCGTAATAAGCTGTAGCGGGAACAGTTACTTCACCCATTGTATCTTTTTCAATCCTGGTCTCCATAATATTTATACTTTTTTTATAAAAATTGAGTTTATAAACTACGTACAAATTTAATTTAAAACTAAAGGGTGTTTGGAGAAATTATTCTGTGAATTGAATTCCTTACAAGTTTTTTACAGAGCTCGTTTATGTATTATATTTTTTTCAGACAAAATGATTATTTAATACTTATGCTTAACCATACTTTTAGTTTTGAATAACCTTTGGTATTGTTATAAAAACTTTATAGCTATTTTAATACTCTGCATGCCTTCAATAATTTTATTTTGAAATTATTTACTTTTTTACTTTTATTCGCTTTCGCAATTTTTGCTTTTTATGTGTTTACACATGAGCCCCAAAATAATTATCTGGTAGAAAAAAAAGAAGAAAAACTTACAGACTTGAGTGAAGCCAGGTTGCCAGTAACTAAGAAGCAACCTTTTCAAACGGTTAAAGACACTATTCCGGTATTGGCAATAAACATAAAAAAATTGAGGCCCGATAGTTTAATACTTTATGCTGAATCACTTATTGGAACTTCATATAAATACGCTTCCACTGATCCTTCAGTAGGTTTCGACTGCTCTGGTTTTATTACTTATGTATTTAATCACTACAATATTACTGTTCCCCGTTCATCAAAGGATTTTGTGAACACAGGAACAGAAATACCAATTGGAAATAGTAAAACAGGTGATCTTATTTTGTTTACCGGTACTGACAGCACTAAAAGAACTGTAGGGCATATGGGAATTGTTGTCTCGAATGATACTAACGGCCTCAAATTTATACATTCGACATCGGGCAAGGCTTATGGGGTAGTTATCACAACTTTTAATAAATATTACCAGGGACGATTTGTAAAAACAATCCGTGTTCTCAATTAGCAGTATTAATTCTTAAAGGAAGGTTTACGTTTTTCAAGAAAAGCACTCGTACCTTCCTTTTTATCTTCAGATGCAAATACTTCACCAAATAAAACTATTTCTTTTTCGAAACCGTTTATATCAAACCGGGAATATGCATTCACGGCCGCGATAACTTTAGAGATAGCTACCGGAGATTTTGTAAGAATTGTATAAAGTATTTCCCTTGTTTTTTCAAGAAGTGTTTCGGGGCTTGTAATATAATTAATTAGCCCGAGTTCCTTTGCTTCATTTGCGTCAATTATATTCCCTGTCATCATTAATTCCATCGCTTTGCCTTTGCCAACGAGCATGGTTAAACGCTGTGTGCCGCCATATCCTGGTATCAAACCCAGATTTACTTCAGGCTGGCCAAATTTTGCATTTTCACTTGCCAGCCTAAAATGGCAAGCCATGGCAAGTTCACAACCTCCTCCCAATGCAAAGCCATTCACCGCGGCAATTATTGGTTTAGGGGCATTTTCAATTTTAAAAAAAATATTTTGACCTCTCATCGCAAGCGCGGCGCCTTCCTCATCATTTAATTCAAGGAATTCTGATATGTCAGCACCGGCAACAAAAGCTTTTGCCCCCTGCCCGGTAATGATGGCTGCTTTTATATTGCTATCATCATATACTTGCTGCACAGCAGCATCAATCTCTTCTAAAACTATTTTATTTAATGCATTTAATTTATCAGGACGATTAACAATAATTGTAAATATTCCATTTTCTGAATTCGTAAGTAAGGTTGAATACATACGTGCTATATTTAGTAATGTGCTATCACTAAGATCTTTTTAAAAACTCCTGTTTTCTTTTACCCAATTTTTTATATAGTCAGCAATATCAGAAGTGTTTGTGCCGGGAGAAAATAATTTGCCAACTCCCATTTCATTTAATTTTTTCATATCGTCATCTGGAATGATTCCTCCGCCGGTTAATAAAACATCTGTCATATTTTTTTCCCTAAGCAGCCCTAAAATTTTCGGAAAAACTGTATTATGTGCGCCTGATAGAATGCTTACGCCAATTGCATCTACGTCTTCCTGTAATGCTGCATTAACAACCATTTCGGGTGTTTGCCGAAGCCCGGTGTAAATAACTTCCATACCCGCATCACGCAGCGAAGTGGCAATTACTTTTGCGCCGCGGTCATGCCCGTCAAGCCCTACTTTAGCAACCAATACCCTTACCGGTCTTTGTTTGGAAGTTGTGTTAGAATTGTTTTTTTCAGCTTTCATTACTTATAAAGGTAACCTGCATTTATTTCGAAAACTATAAATCAACATAATAATTCGATTAAAATTTACACGTCTAAAACTGTAAATAGATTTCAACCCTGAGATTTTGCTACTGATAAAAGTGACAATGTATGTTGAATTCTTTTTAGTGTTTCTTGTTTACCAAGTAATGAGGCAATGTCAAAAACCCCGGGACCATATTTAGCTCCTACAAGCATAATCCTAAACGGGAGCAACAGTTCTCCAGGTTTTATGCGATGCATGGATGCAATTTCTTTAAAAGTATGCTCAAGCTCAGTTCCTGTCCATGCATTGGAGAGCTTACAAGCGTTTATTAATTCAATAAAAAAAAGATTTTTAGAATCATTCCATTTGGGAAGTATGGAAACAGTATCAATTTTTTCAGGAGCTACAAAAAAGAAATAGCACTGATCCCAAAAATCAGTAAGTAGTGTGCAACGGTCTTTTACAAGAGCAATGATTTTTTTAAATCTATTTTCATCATCTATCACAATTTTATTCTCTGTAAATATTTTTTTTATTTCAGGTATCAGGCGGTTATCATCAAATTTTTTAATCCATTCATGATTGAACCATTTTGCTTTCTCAAAATCAAATTTTGCGCCACTTGAGTGAATTCTTTCGATAGAAAAATTTTCAACTAATTCTTCAATAGAAAAAAGCTCCTGTTCGGTTCCGGCATTCCACCCAAGCATCGCAAGCATGTTAATGAATGCTTCCGGTAAAAAACCCAGTTCCTTAAATCCTTTCATCAGATCTTTTGAAACCGGATCAGTCCATCCTACTGCAAAGACAGGAAATCCAAGGCGTTCTCCATCCCTTTTGCTTAATTTTCCATTTCCATCTGGTTTCAATATTAGGGGGAAGTGTGCCCATTTTGGCATTTGCCTTTCCCATCCCAAATATTTCCATAGCAGTATATGAACTGGTGCGCTGGCCAACCATTCTTCTCCGCGAAATGCATGAGTTATTTTCATTAAATAATCATCTACTACTACGGCTAAATGATAGGTAGGCATTCCATCGGCTTTTAATAAGACTTTATCATCAACTCCATTTGTATCCATCTGTATATCGCCACGTATCATATCATTAAAAGAAACAAATTCATCCCTGTTGATTTTGATGCGAATTACAAAAGGTAAACCAGAATTGATCAACGTCTGAGTCTCCTCTTTTGATAACGAAAGAGAGTTTTTCATTTCCAGTCTTATCTGGTGCCCATATTGGAGATTGCTTTTGCCTTGTGCTTTTAATTTTTCTCTCAGGGCTTCTATTTCTTCAGGAGTATCGAAAGCATAGTACGCATGGCCCATTTGCACTAATTCTTCCGCATATTCTTTATAAAAAAATTTCCTTTCACTTTGCCTGTAAGGTTTATAATCTCCTTCTTTGTGCGGCCCTTCGTCCGGTAGAATCCCGCACCAGGTGAGAGAATCAATTATATATTGTTCTGCACCTTCCACATACCGTGCCTGGTCAGTATCTTCAATTCTCAATACAAAATCTCCTTTGTGTTTTTTTGCAAAAAGGTAGTTGTACAAAGCCGTACGTACACCACCTAAATGCAAACCACCGGTTGGGCTCGGGGCAAATCTCACTCTTACTTTACTCATGTGACAAAGATAATGAGGCTAATTTAGAGTTGTAAGTATTGTGGCAATAAAAAAACCTGTGACCGAAATCACAGGTTTGTTAGCATAGGGAAATTATATTATTATTCTCAAAAAACTTATCTTAATAATATTGTTCTTGGAGTATTGCCATCAATAGAAATGGTTGCAATTTTATCACAGCTGCCATCACCAAAATCAAGAACGGCAAAATGATTAGGCCCTTCAATTTTTATTTTACCCATATCAATGTTTTCACATGATACCTTTTTTTCCAGCGCTTCAGTTATTTCAGATGTTCTTGATTTGCCTGCATCATTAGTCACTGTATGGCTGCCTGTAATTGAAAATACATCATCGAGTAAATTGTAGGGTGTAGAAGAACCCTGTGTCTGGGCTACCTCTTGCATACCTGTATGAAGCCAGTAGCGCCCGCCAGGAGCTGTCACTTTTCCATCTTCACATTTGCGCTGCCAGCTTTTTACACTACCCTGGCTTGTATTGGTCCATGTGATCTTTCCTTCTTTTTTAAAGCCGCTTACATAATAATTTTCGAAAGTCATTACTGCTATACTCCCTGACTTACGCAGAGAATCAGACAATGTAATATAAAGTTTTCCACTCCTGGTTATCCCATTAGTTGAAGTGCAACCTCCGCCAAAGTCAATTGTAATATTTTTTGGAAAACCTTGTAAAGGTGTAACTGTTACGGTAGCGCAACTGAGTACATTTAAAGTTGAGGTTGCTGTTACGGGGCTGTTGCCTGAGAAGTTGTTATCTATACCTGCTTCATTTAATACATATTCAGCATCTGAATTTAAATTATCCGAAATTGCCTGGTCTCCGCTTAGTTCAAAAGTTGTTTCAATTTCTGAGGAAGCGTTATTGTCTTTTTTACATGCAGAAAAACCACCTAATGCTACAATAGCGGTAGCGGTAAGCAGAAAGTTTTTTAATTTCATAAAGTATTTTTAATTGTTTTGTTGAATGATAAGATGAATTTTATTTTAAGAAGTTTAATTCAATCAGAAAAAAAATTTCCTCTCAATGTTTTATCTCGTAAAAACGCCTTTTCTGCTTAAGAAATTGTATCCTGAATGTATTTGGGAAATTGAAACTTCTCAAAAAATTTTATACCTCACATTTGATGATGGCCCTCATCCGGAAGTAACACACTTTGTATTAGCAGAACTTAAAAAATATAATGCGCCGGCGACTTTTTTCTGCATTGGCGATAATGTAAAAAAGCATTTTGAAATTTATAAAAAAGTAATTGAATTAGGCCACAAGCCTGCAAACCATACGTTTCACCATTTAAATGGGTGGAAAGTTAATGATGCGGCTTATCTTAAAGATATATCGATGGCTGCCAGTGTTATCAATTCAAATCTTTTTCGCCCTCCTTATGGCAGAATTTCAAGATTTCAGCTAAAAGCATTAAAAGGCGCGGGATTTAATCTTACTACAATAATGTGGAGTCTATTGAGCGGCGATTTTGATGAGAAGCTATCTGGAGAGAATTGTTACCTTAATGTTGTTAATAATGCTAAACCAGGATCTATAATAGTTTTTCACGACAGTCTGAAAGCCTTTACCCGGCTTAAGTACGCCCTTCCACGAGTACTGGAATATTTTTCATTAAAAGGATTTCAATTTAAAACCATCGGGGTTTAATTAAAAAAAATTGGGCCGGGGTAGATACCCAGGCCCGTTTTTAATCCGTACCCTATGAAAACTGTTGTGAAGTTAACAAATAGTTTTTAACAAATCAACAACAATTTTTCTATCGGAGTGTAATATTTTGGCAAATTCCGTTTATTGTAATAACGGCATTATTACTAAGGCCTCCCATCTCCATAATCATGTACGTCCTTATTATTATTTTTGGTAATACGTACAGAGCCTTTCACAATCCAATGGCAATGAATTTTTAATCAGTGGATCGGTTACAAGAGCTAAGGAGGAATTGCCATTAGAAGTAGGTCCACTGGCACTTCCATTGATTTAGAAACATCATCCAAGGATAATAAGAGAGTAATTACTCTTGACCTGGGTATGAGTTTTTATGCCGCTTCCAGTCGTTAGTGATAGTAATTTTACTATCGATAATCTTTACAGCCTATGCTTATTTAATTGATGAACTGGCTTCCCAAGTGTGGGTTCCTCGATTTTATTATAAATTGGGATTCAATTTATTTATTTTTTCAAATATCTTTCGAGTAATTCTTTCCATTCCAAATAGAGTGTATTATATAGTTCAACATTATTTGGTTCTATTTTTTTTAAAGGTGTAAATTTCTTGAATGCATCTCGGGAGGTTTTGAAAATACCTGCGCCGATACCAGCGCCCAGCGCTGCTCCTGCACTTCCATCATTGGAATATAGTTCCACAGCAATCCCTGTTGCATTTACAAATGATTCTATAAAAACTTCACTTAAGAATAAATTGGATTTACCTGCACGAATAATCGTTGGATTTAATCCATTCTCTCTCATAATATCCAGGCCGTAGCGAAATGCAAATGCAATACCTTCCTGTACGGCACGAAAAAGATGAGCTTTTGTATGTTTATTTAAATCGACACTGCTAATGTGAGCATCAATTATTATATTTTGCAACATTCGTTCAGCGCCGTTTCCAAACGGTAAAATAAACAAACCCTCACTACCAGGCGCAATCGAAGAACACATAGCGTCCATTTCCTTATAAGTTAAACCATCGCCGCACATTTTTTTTATCCAGCTATTCATAATACCTGTTCCGTTAATACAAAGCAATACGCCCAATCGTTTATTTTCGAAGGTATTGTTTACATGTGCAAAAGCGTTTACCCTTGAATACTTATCGTTGAATAATTTATCAGTAACTGCATAGATAACTCCTGAAGTGCCGGCAGTAGCTGCAACCTCACCCGGCTGAAGCACATTCAATGACAAAGCATTATTTAGTTGGTCGCCTGCTTTATAAGTCACCGGAATATTTTCTTTTAAGGAAAGTTGTTTTGCTACAGAAGGCGATAATGTTCCGTGAGAAGAGAACAGAGGTTGCAACGTTGGAATAATCGAATCGCGAAAATCAAAATGACGCATAATATCTTTAGAAATTTCATCATTTTTAAAATCGAATAAGATGCCTTCCGACAATGCAGAAGATGTGGTTGTAATCTCTCCCGTTAATTTCATTGCAATGAAATCCCCTGGTAACATTATTTTATCAATATGTTTATAAATTTCGGGCTCATTATTTTTTACCCAACTCAATTTTGAAGCCGTAAAATTTCCAGGTGAATTTAACAGGCATGTAGAACAAATATCTTCGCCAATTTTGTTAAATGCATTTTCACCAATTTCAACGGCCCTGCTATCGCACCAGATAATACTGTCTCTTAAAACTTTTTGTTGCTTATCAACCACAACAAGGCCATGCATCTGGTAGGATATTCCAATTGCTACTATATCCGGAGAATTAAATTTTCCTGATGTATTTAATTTTCGTATAGCCTCAACCGTATGATCCCACCACATACCGGGAGATTGTTCTGCCCAACCGGATTGTAAAGAAGTTATCGGTGTTTCAGTCTCAGGATACTGCGCGGTTGCTATACATTGTTGAGTAGCTACATCTACAGCAGAAACTTTTATAAATGAAGTGCCTAAGTCAATTCCTAAGAGCAGCATATCTATTTTTTAAAAAGGGTGCATTCAATTTTTTTATTCTACCAGGAATAAACTGTATTAATAAATCATGTACAGGATAATTTGAAAAGGTCAGATATAGCGATTAATGATATTCTCGAAATATTCCTGCCTGCCACTTCTTATTTGTGGCTCGCCATTTTCAATGGCAAAGTTTCGAAGATCTTCCAATGATAATTTTCCGTCTTCAAAATCTTTCCCTTTTCCGCTATCGTAAGAGGCATAACGCTCCTCTCTCAACTTTTTATAATCCGATTTGTTTAGAATATTATCTGCGATTATTAATGCTCTTGCAAACGCATCCATACCGCCAATATGCGCATAAAAAAGATCGGCCGGGTCAGTAGAATTTCTCCTGATCTTGGCATCGAAATTAATACCACCTCCCTTGAAACCGCCGGCCTCAATAATTACCAGCATGGCTTCTGTTAATTCATTTATATCATTTGGAAACTGGTCTGTGTCCCAGCCATTTTGATAATCTCCCCTGTTCGCATCCATGCTTCCCATAAGTCCTGCATCTGCCGCCACCTGTAACTCATGCGTGAATGTGTGCCCGGCAAGCGTTGCATGGTTCACTTCAACATTCAGTTTAAAATCATCCATCAAATCATATTGTCTTAAAAAACTTATGACCGTAGCAGCATCATAATCATATTGATGTTTGCTGGGTTCACATGGTTTAGGTTCAATAAAAAATGTTCCTTTAAAGCCATTCTTTCTCGCATAGTCTTTTGCAACATGCAAAAATCTGGCAAGATGTTCCTGTTCTCTTTTCATATTTGTATTCAGCAAAGACATATATCCCTCGCGGCCACCCCAGAAAACATAATTTTCCCCACCCAATTCAATGGTTGCGTCCAAAGCAGCTTTTACCTGGGCAGCGCCATGTGCCAAAACATGAAAATCAGGATTGGTAGATGCACCATTCATATATCTTTTGTGTGAGAAAAGATTGGCGGTCCCCCATAAAAGTTTTACGCCGCTATCCTGTTGTTTTTGTTTTGCGTAAGCAGTTATGGTTTGTAATCTTTTTTCATTATCCGAAATATCGTTAGTATAGTTTACAATGTCCACATCGTGAAAACAATACCAGGGGATATTCATTTTAGTAATGAATTCAAAAGCTGCATCCATTTTATCTTTCGCCCTTCCAATGGGGTCAGGCTTTTCATCCCATGGAAAAATATGTGTAGCCTCACCGAAAGGATCTGCACCGCTGCCATTGAAAGAATGCCAGTAAGCACAGGCAAATTTTAAAAAATCCTTCATCGTTTTTCCTGCCACCGCCTTATTTTCATCGTACCATCGAAAGGCCCACGGATTGTCACTTTCAACGCCTTCAAATTTTATTTGAGGGATATCTCTAAAAAATTCTTTACTTCCTTTGATTACTGTCATAACAGATAGAATTTATGTATTAAATATTTTCAATGAATTAAAAGCTCGTAGCCGTCAGGGTTTGTTAGATTAATTTGCAATCGTTTTGTAATTTTTAATTAAGAGTAAAGAATATAAAAATAAGATCATTTTAATTTTTTTCAGAAACTTTCTATATTATCATTTCCTTTAAGCAAATTACAGAACCTAAAATGCCGACGCATAGAACAAAGGAATTTCTGATTTGCATTTAATTTTTTCATTTTAATAACTATGAAATTAATAGATACACATACTCATCTTTACCTGAAAGAATTTTCAAAAGATATTGAGGAAGTGATTCAACGTGCGGATGGTGAAGGAATAGAGAAATTTTATCTTCCCGCTATCGACAGTTCTGAAACACAAGCAATGATGAGTCTTGAAAAAAAATTTCCTGGCCAATGCATGCCAATGGCTGGGTTACATCCATGCTCTGTAAAAGAAAACTACAAAGAAGAACTCAATAAGATTGAGAAAATGTTACTAGAAAGAAAATTTTATGCTATCGGAGAAAGTGGCCTGGATTTTTATTGGGATAAAACGTTTACAAAGGAGCAATATGAATGTTTAAATATACAAGCTGAATGGTCTTTGCAATATGATCTACCTCTTGTATTACATACCCGTAATGCTATGGAGCAAACTATTGAAGTAGTGAAATCATTCAAAGGGAAAAGCCTCCGTGGGATATTTCATTGCTTTGGAGGTACCACAGAACAAGCCAGGGAAATAATAGACCAAAATTTTTTATTGGGAATTGGTGGTATCATTACTTACAAAAATTCGGGATTATCTGAAGTATTAAAAGAAATTGATATTAAGCATATCGTTTTAGAAACTGATGCTCCTTATTTGACACCAGTTCCTCTTCGTGGTAAAAGAAATGAAAGCAGTTATCTAAAATACATTGCACAAAAACTCGCGGAGATCAAAAATATCAGCATAGAAGAAGTAGCACAACAAACCACAAATAATGCTGAAAATATTTTTTCAAAAAATTAAGATGAAAATTATACATAAGCGAACTTTAAAAGTTTTAGGGATTGCCTGTATTGTTTCTATTCAGTTTATTATTTTTTTAATAAGAAAACAATATGCTATTCCACAAAAAACAAATAGCAAGCTGCTGAGCATAATAACAAAATCGCTGCAGTCATCCGAAGTTCCTAAAATTAATGTCAGCGATGCTGCAGCACATCAATCCTCGTATCTTTTTCTCGATTCACGTGAAAAAGAAGAATACAACGTGAGCCATATCAACAATTCAATTTATGTAGGTGATAAAGAATTTGATATTAATAAGGTTGAGCAGTTTCCAAAGGATACAGGTATAATTGTATATTGTTCCGTGGGTGTTCGTAGCGATAAAATTGCAAAGGAAATAATTGATGCCGGCTACACTAATGTGAACAACATGTTTGGAGGTATTTTTGAATGGATCAATGAAGGGTATCCTATTTTTGACAGTATGGGAAAATCAACTCAAAATATTCATGCATATTCCAGGATGTGGGGGATATTTGTAAATAGCAATCATAAAGTTTATGACTAAATAATTAATTTTTTACAGCCAATTGGCAATTTAGGCCGCCTCTCTAGCCCAAATATAGCTTATAGATAAGGTATGCTTCCAGATTATCCTGGTTTTTTCGACGCTATTAAAAATTTTCGGATTTATTTGTTTAAACAGAAAACTTTTCCAGATGGTACTTTGTTGATATAATTTTGCGTTTTAATATTAATCCCGGCCATCTATCAAAAAACTATTTTCATATTGCACTTTATTTCTGCTTTTGATTATCTCTTGCAACGTGTCTGCACAGGATCGCATTATCACAGGGGTAATAAAAGATGCGCAAACAGGCGCTCCTTTATTTTCCTGCAGCATATATTCCCTTAATTCCGGCAATGGTGTAATTACAGATGAAGTTGGTAAATACACATTGATCGTGGACAAAAAAACTGATTCAATTGCAATATCTATGATTGGTTTTAAGACAATGATAAAGCCAGTGTCTAAATCTTTGAGCCAGGTTATAAATTTTGACGCCGAACCGGCATCAAAAGAAATGGAAGGTGTGGTGGTTGCAGTAAAAGTAAAATATACAAAAGCGCAGAGGCTGGTAAAAAAAGTAATAGATAATAAAGACAAGAATAATGTTTTTAATAATTCAACATACCAAACGCAGGTATATGATAAAATTGAAGTCGATCTTAAAAATATCCCGGAAAGAATTCAAAACAATCGTCTGCTGAAGCCATTAGAATTTGTATTTGATAATATGGATACAACCGCAGATAACCAAAAAGTTTTGCCTGTTTATCTTTCAGAAAGCAATTCGGATTTTTATTATACCAAAAATCCGGAGAAAGAGAGATATGATTATAAAGCAATAAAAAGTTCCGGGCTTGAAAATTCTTCCATGCTTACTTATATTGATGGATTATATAAAAGGATCAATGTGTATGAAAATAATATAAAACTTGCAGATGTAAACTTTGTAAGCCCTGTTGCGGAAAATGCCCTCAACTATTACAATTATCACATTCTTGATACATTATATTTTTCAAGTCACAGGTGTATCCAGGTTCAGTTTGATCCTATACAATTCGGCAGCAATACTTTTAAAGGATATATGTGGATTGCGGATACTTCCTACGCAATAAAATCCGTAGTAATGCATATGGATAAAAACGCCAACATAAACTTTGTTGATAAATTTGAGATTTCACAATTTTTTGAAGCCGAAAATCAAATGAAGTTTTTTCCTGACAAAAATATTCTATACGTAGACTTTACCATGCCAGCCATGAAAAAGACAGGTATAATAGCGAAGAAAACTACTGTATATAAAAATGCTATTCTGAATAATGACAATATTGATACAGCTTTCAATAAAAAACTTATTGACGTTACCTCAATAATTCATGATACTTCAAACTGGGAAAAGATAAGATTTGAGCCATTGACCCGCTCAGAAAATTCAGTTTATCAATTGATGGATACGCTTAACAAAATTCCCGTGGTAGCTACTTATGCAAAAATAATTTCTGCCTTAAGCGATGGCTATTATACTACAGGCCATGTGGATATTGGAAACCTGTATTCAACTTATACTAATAACATTATAGAGGGTAACCGGTTTACTTTCGGCTTAAAAACCAACAGGTATTTTAACCAGCGAATTCAATTGCGTGGCTATATCGGAATTTCAACAAAAGATGAACAAACGAAATATCTGCTTAGTTCCCTTTTTGTTTTAAACCCAAAACAATGGACTACACTCAGGCTTGCCTTAAGCAGCGATCTTTATGGAACTTATGACCATGACGATGAACTTGATCAAAACTCCATATTCGCATCTTTTTTAAGGAGAGTAAAATCTTCCAAAATAAAGTTGGTAAATAATAAAGAAGCTTATATCACCTTTAAACGATTTTTTGATAATGGAATAGGCATTGGTACTGAAATAAAGAACAGTACATTGTCTCCATTTTTTAATGTCTATTACACACACGATGGGTTTACACCATACTTGTATAATAAGCCCGGAGTTTATAATAATTATAAGGTAAACGAAATAACTTTTTCATTAAGGTATTCTTATAAAGAAAAGTTTATAACCGAACACTATCGAAGGGGAAGCCTTGGAAGTAATTACCCAATCCTAACATTTGCATACACAAAGGGATTGAAAGTAAATAACGGGGTTCTAAAAAGTGATTTTAATTATTCTAAATTTAATCTCAATGTTCAACATGATTTTACTGATGGAAGAATAGGCCAATTATCTTATACAATAGATGCCGGTTTAACGCAGGGAATACTTCCCATTGTTTTACTTGATGTTCAAAAAGGAAATGATACTTACTATTATAATAAGTACGCCTATAATAATATGAACCGGTACGAGTTTGCAACGGATAAATATGTCGGGCTTTCGGCACAGCAATCTTTTGGAAGTTTTCCTTTTAATTATATTCCATTAATAAAAAAATTGAAATGGCGATCACTTGCAACGTTCAAAGGGATTATGGGTGACATGTCACAGGCAAACAGGATCGCTAACGGATATTATGACAGCACAATAGATTATCATTTCACAATTCCTGATAAAACACCATATATGGAAGCCGGTGTAGGAATAGATAATATTTTTCATTTAATAAGGATAGACGCTGTATGGCGTTTGAACTATTTAAACAATCCCGGAATTTCAAAATTTGGTATTAAAGGAAGTGTCGAATTTAAATTTTAAAAAAGCTGCAATAATTTTTACAAAGTTTTTTAAAGGGTTTGATATTTAATCAGCAATGCATAAAATGCTTGAGTTTATTGTCCTACTTTCATTCCTTCTTTGATCAAAAATTTTTTTCTGCTAGCGAATTATTTCGATGAGTAATAACAATTTAAAATCGAACAATAATTTATTAAAACTTACTATAGGGGCATTAGGAATTGTATTTGGAGATATTGGTACAAGCCCGCTGTATGCAATGAGAGTTTGTTTTGAAGGGGCACATGGAATTGCAATAACTGATCAAAATATTTATGGTGTATTATCAATGATCTTCTGGTCATTAATCCTGGTTATTAGTGTAAAATATTTGATTATTATTTTAAGAGCCGATAACAAGGGAGAGGGCGGCATTTTAGCATTGATGAAGTTGGTACTGCCCGCCAAAAAAAAAACCAAATATTTTGTAATACTTTCCATGGGTTTATTTGGTGCAGCTTTGCTTTATGGAGATGGGATGATCACTCCGGCCATTTCAGTATTGAGTGCTTTGGAGGGATTACAAATTGCCACTCCTTTTTTTGAGCCATTTATTATACCATTTACAATTATCATTTTGTTCATACTTTTTTTCTTTCAAAGAAAAGGCACGGGCAAGGTAGGTATGGTCTTTGGCCCGGTGATTATTATCTGGTTTGCCTCACTTGCACTTATGGGTATAAATGCAATAGTGAAACATCCTTCCGTCTTATACGCCATAAATCCATACTACGCTTTTCATTTTTTCCTGGTATATGGCTTCGGCAGCATCACTATTTTAGGCGCTGTTTTTTTAGTGGTAACCGGTGGAGAAGCCATATATGCCGATATTGGGCATTTTGGTAGAAAGCCAATTCGTTTGGGATGGTTTTATTTAGTGCTGCCTTGCCTCGTATTAAATTATTTCGGCCAGGGCGCTTTGCTTTTAGGAAACCATAATTTTATTTCAAATCCATTTTATTATTTAGCTCCGGTTTGGGCTTTGTATCCACTGGTGATACTTGCCGCTTTAGCAACGGTTATTGCATCCCAGGCAGTTTTATCAGGTGCTTTTAGCGTTACCTACCAGGCAATTCAATTGGGATTTATGCCACGATTGAAGGTTGTACATACTTCAGAAGATGAAAGTGGACAAATTTATATACCTCAATTGAACTGGATGCTATTTTTAGCCACTATCAGCCTTGTTGCTTCATTTAAAACATCAGATAATCTTGCGGGCGCTTATGGAATGGCAGTTACTACTACCATGGTTATTACTACATTACTTGCCTTTTTAGCGATGAGAAATTTATGGAAATGGAACCTCGCTGCTGCTGTATCATTAACCATATTTTTTTTAATTATAGATCTTTCCTTTTTTGCCGCAAACATAGTAAAGATACCACACGGGGGTTGGTTTCCGTTGGTTATCGCCGGGCTTTTTTATTTTATGATGGCTACCTGGCACAAAGGCAAAAGAATGATGAGTATTCAACTTGAGAAAGTTATAGACCCCCTGAAAAAATTTCAAACTTATTATCAAAAAAATGTTCAGCACATTGTAGATGGAACTGCTATCTATTTAGCAAGAGACCCTTCCGGAACTCCATCGGCACTAGTTTTTAATTTAATGCATAATAAAGTTTTACATGAGAAAGTAATTATTTTGTCTGTTCAATTTATTGCTGTACCTCATGTAAAGCTCTTAGAAAATGTTGAAATTAATGAGCTTGATAAATATATAAATCATATCATCATTTACTATGGCTATTTGGATAAAACTGATATTCCTGACTCATTACAACTATTAGAAGAAAAAGGCCTGGCTATTGATCAAAAAAAAGTGACCTATTTCCTGGGAAGAGATTCAATTGTAATTGCCAAGCACACCGGCATGAGCCCATTGCGTGAAACGTTGTTTAATTTTATGGGGCGGAATTCTGTGAAAGCTACCAGGTATTTTAATTTACCATCAGAAAAAGTGTGCATTATAGGCTCTCAAATAAGATTATGAAGTTTATTTTCCTGATAAGAAACTTTCCTTTTTATTGTTGGTTATATCCAGGCTTTTGTAATTTTTAAAATTATATTTCTTTACAGCAGCATACACAGCAAAGAAGATTTGTATAGAATACACGAAATCTTTTATGATCTGAAGAAAGTTATTTATTTAACTCTCTTTCTTTTTTTGCTCGTCTTCATTGATCTTCATAAATGGCTTTAAAATATCAATAGGCACCGGGAATATAGTGGTCGAATTATTTTCTGTTGCAATTTCACGCAAAGTTTGAAGATAGCGTAATGTAAGTGCACTTGGCTGTTCGCTTAAAATTTTTGCGGCGTCGCTCAGGCGCTGGGAAGCCTGGAATTCCCCCTCAGCAGAAATTACTTTGGCCCTGCGTTCTCTTTCTGCTTCCGCCTGCTTGGCCATAGCACGCTGCATTTCTTGTGGAAGGTCAATTTGCTTTACTTCTACATGAGTCACTTTTACGCCCCATGGTTCTGTTTGCTGATCAATAATTTGTTGTAAACGAATATTAATTTTTTCCCTTTGCGATAGGAGATCGTCCAACTCTGACTGGCCCAATACGCTTCGCAAAGTGGTTTGAGAAAGCTGAGATGTACCTACCAAATAATTTTCAATTTCTACAATTGCAAGCTGAGGATTTACTACACGGAAATAAATAACTGCATTTACTTTTATGGAAACGTTATCAGATGTAATTACATCCTGGGGAGGTACATCCATAACCACAGTTCGCAAACTTACTTTTACCATTTTATCAATTATCGGAATAAGCAAAATAAGGCCAGGGCCTTTTATCCCTCCACCCAGCACTCTTCCTAAACGGAAGATCACTCCTCTTTCATATTCACGCAGAATGCGTATAGCACTTGCCAGGATATATAAAGCAAAAACAATAATAATAATAAGGGTAAAAGGTAATTGTTGCATTCTTATATATTTTTGTGTTTGAAAATTTTGATAACTAATTATCTGAAGAGATTGTCAGCTTTCCTGAACCTGTTCAACATATAATGTAAGATTTTTTATTCCTTTAATAACAATCTTTTCATTTTCACTTATAGCACCTGATAAAGATTCTGCTTTCCATATCTCTCCATTTACCTTTACTGAACCCAATGGCTGTAGCGCTTCAATGGTTTGCCCAAATTTACCAATTAATACTTCAACACCACTGGATGGTTTAGCACGTTGAGCTTTTAACCCCATGCTCACTACAAATAAAAAAAACAATGTTGTAACCGCAGTAGTAGCAAAAATCAAGCTTCTTGAAATCGAAATAAAGTTTTCCGTAGAGCTGGTCCTGAATAAAATGAGAGAACCTAATAAAACCGATACAACTCCTCCTATAGTTAGCATTCCATGGCTTACAACTTTTATTTCAAGGAGGAATAAAATAATTCCAAAAATTATTAACCCAAGCCCTGCATAATTTACCGGCATAGAGTTCATTGAATAAAAAGCGAAGATAAGAAAGATCACCCCGGCAATGCCCGGTAAGATGGCGCCCGGATTAAATAATTCAAACATAATTCCATAAAAGCCAAGCATCATAAGTATATAGGCAACATTCGGATCACTTATCCTGTCAAGTATTTTTTGAAAAAATCCCATACTTACTTTTTTCAATTGGGCATTTTTTGTATGCAATATTTTAGTGTCGTTAGACATATGGATTTCTTTACCATTGATCTGGTCGAGCAACACAGCATCATTAAGGGCCACTATGTCAATCACATTTTTTTCCAATGCTTCGTGCTCGGTAATTGAAACACTATTTCGCACAGCATCTTCAGCCCATTCGGCATTTCGACCTCTCTTCATTGCGATTGTTTTTATAAATGCGGCTGCATCATTCATTACTTTTTCATTCATGGTCGAATCCATACCTCCCTGCAAATTCACCGGGTGAGCTGCGCCCATATTTGTTTCAGGTGCCATGGCAGCAATGTTGGCAGCCATTGTAATAAAAACTCCGGCTGAACCTGCGTGCGCACCCGTGGGTGATACATACACAACTATTGGTACTTTAGATTGTAATATATCTGTTACTATTCCCCTTGTAGAAGTTACCAATCCACCCGGTGTATTTAAATGAATAAGCAGGCATTCTGCATTTTCTTTTTCTGCCTGTTGTATACTTTTATTTATAAACTCAGCAGAAGACGGATTAATACCACCATTAATATTTATTGAAACAACAGTTTGACAAAATACTATAACAGGCAATAATAAAGCAACGACAAGATATAACTTAAAAAGTTTCATGAAATAATTTTGAAAAAGTTTTTTGAAAAATCTATAGTTGTAATTTACTAAAAAGAATGGAGTATCAAGTGTTAAGAGCTTTAAAGAGATTAGAAGCATTTCCTCATCTTTATTTTCTCATAAAAATTTGTTTGGCTTTCTTTTAACTCATTCGCCTGGTTACAAAAAATCATTGGTTGTAATTAATTTCTGCAGGCCTGTTATTATCCACTTTTATAAAATGATTTGCAATGAAAGCAAAACTGTCGTGCCATTCCATATCCTAAAACAATTATTGCTTTCAAAAATATTTTCTTTAATAAATGTATCCCTTGAAAAATATAACCGGATTATGTAAATAATTTTTTTTCGCATCTCTTTCATAACAATCAAAATCAACTAACATGAAATATTTAAATCATTTCATGGCAGTACTTGCCATGACTCAAATTCTTGTTGCCTGTAATCATGGTACTACACCATCCTCAAAAGAGAGATCAGTTCAGAACATTCCTTTAACTCAAAAAGATTTGAGTATTCCTGCCCCACCCCCTGCGGCAGGGGCAGGGATTCATGAACTTGAGGATAAAGCATATGCAGTTCCTGAAGTACAGGACAAGACCTCTTCACTGGCGGCTCCTTTGAATACAGAAGATTATGATCACATTGTTGAAAACAATTTTCATACAGTTGCGCAGGAGCCACTGTCAACTTTTTCTATTGATGTGGACAGGGCATCTTACAGCAACATTCGCAGGTTTATAAATGATGGCTCATTGCCTCCAAAGGGCGTTGTGAGAATTGAAGAAATGGTAAACTATTTCGATTATAATTATACGCCTCCGGCTAATGAAGATCCATTTGTTGTTTATACAGAAATAGCAAGTTGCCCATGGAATGAAAAACATCATTTAGTTCAAATTGGCTTGCAAGGAAAAAAAATCTCAACTAATAATCTTCCTCCTTCCAATCTTGTTTTTCTCGTTGATATTTCCGGCTCTATGGATGAACCAAATAAATTGCCGCTCGTTCAGGAATCACTGAAATTATTAACTGATCAATTGCGTGAGAACGACAAAGTTGCGATCGTTGTTTATGCGGGCAATGCCGGGTTGGTTCTCCCATCTACCAGCGGTACTGATAAAATAAAAATAAAAGAAGCGATTGATGAGTTGCAGGCTGGTGGCTCTACTGCCGGTGGCGAAGGAATAAAGCTGGCATATAAAATAGCCGAAGAAAACGTAAAGCCGCATGGTAATAATCGCATTATACTTGCTACAGATGGAGATTTTAATGTGGGTGCCAGCAGTGATGATGAATTGGTTGAGCTAATAGAAAAAGAAAAGCAAAGTGGAATTTTTCTTTCAGTGCTGGGCTATGGCATGGGTAATTACAAAGACAATAAAATGCAACAACTTGCTGATAAAGGAAATGGCAACCACAATTATATTGACAATTTGAATGAAGCAAAAAAAGTTTTAGTGAATGAATTTGGAGGAACACTTTTTACAATCGCAAAGGATGTGAAACTCCAGGTTGAATTCAATCCTGCTTTGGTAAATGCATATAGATTGATTGGCTATGAAAACCGCCTGATGGCTAATGAAGATTTTAATGATGATAAAAAAGATGCGGGTGAGTTGGGATCAGGGCATACCGTGACCGCTTTATATGAAATAATTCCTGCAGGTGTTACTGATACATTTATCAGAAAAGTAGATCATTTAAAATATCAGCAAAAAAAGGATGTATCGAATGCCACAGATGAAGTAATGAATATTAAATTACGATACAAGCTACCGGAAAGTGAAACAAGTAAATTAATTACTTATCCGGTATCAAATGACAATAAATCATGGCAGCAGGGTTCTGATAATTTTAGATTTTCCGCTGCCGTTGCAGAGTTTGGATTGTTGCTAAGAGAATCTGTATTTAAACAAAATAGTTCCTATCAACAAACAATAACTATGGCAAAAGATGCTACAGGAAATGATGAAAATGGTTATCGTGCAGAATTTGTAAAGCTTGTAAAGAATGCAGAATCATTGTATCGCAATGTTAGTATCAGGTAATTTGTAAAATAAAAGGCTGGCCTACGGGCCAGCCTTTTATCAGTAAAAAATTTCTATTAAAAAATATACCTCGCCCCTAATTGCATTTGCCAGCGTGATGGCAAATCGGGGCTGGTAGTAAATGTTGATTTTAGTAATGGATCAAATGTGTAAACAGGATCATTGTTATTATAAGAAACAGATATAGGCTGGAAGTATCCGGAAGTAGTTGCATATTTCCTTAATCCCCACTTGCTGCTGATCAGATTACCAAAATTTACAAAATCAATACTTAATTGTACAGCACTAATTTTTTTACCATGATTAAAATTGAAGTCCTGTAGAATACGGACATCCCATTGATTGAACCATGGAGTTTCGCCGGCATACTTTTCTGTGTATTGACCCCGCCGTTTGCTAAGGTATTTATCCTGTGCAATAAACTGCATGAAGGCTTGGCGTTGTGCAGCCTGGCTTTGAACATTTCCTGATATATCTATATAATTTGGATTAAAGTTCATGTTGTTAATTTCAGCATCCGTTGGTACATATAGCAGGTCGTTACTTGTAGTCGCATCATTGTTAATATCTCCGCCATATATATAGGCAAACCTGTTCCCGGAGTTCCAGGAATGAAAAGAAGAAATAGTCGTAGCATACTTACCCTTTCCATACTCAAATTTTCTTGAACCAGCAACTATAATACGATGTGTATTGCCATATAATGAAGTTGATAAAATTGCTGCATTTGCATTATTCAAGATTGGGTTGCGGTCAAATGCATCGCTTGATATTTCTGCAGAGATGGAACTGGCATCTTTTGCAATAAGATAATTGTATGCAGCCATTAGATAATAACCGTTCTTAAAATTTTGTTGCGCCTGGAAAGATAAATTAAGTTGATAGCCAATTTTTGTATTAGTAAAAACGTATGTATTATTTGTTGTAAACGGGCCGTTAGTGCCTTTGTCTGCAGCCCTGTAAATACTTCTTGTATCACCTGTGCCGCTATTTAGTGTTCCATTAGGAGTTCCAAGGTTATAATTACGAACCATCATTGCCTTTACATCTTTAGTATAAGAACCGTCAAGGCTGAAAACAGTACCATAAGGAATTTTAAAATCAAGGCCAAGATTAGAACGCCATACCTGCGGCCACCTGAAGTTCTTTTCTGTTACGTTGTAAAATCCCGTAAACGGATTAGCGATCTGGTTACCCAGCCAAACGAATGGGAAACGTCCTGTAAATAATCCCGAGCCTCCCCGGAGTTGTACAGTCCTGTCTCCTTTAAGATCATAGTTAAAACCAACTCGTGGAGAGAACAGCGGCTTCTTTGTAGGAAAGCGGCCGTTGTCAAGTTCCTTTCCTGCTCCATTGATGACCGGGTTACCATTTGCATCAAACAGAATTTGGTTGTCATTGTTTTGAATGGTCGGCGAACCTGTAGTATAAGTACCAAGAAAGGCACTGGTATTGGGATCGAAATTTGGGCTGCTATAGCTGGCATTAGAATATTGCGGAATATCCATTCGTATGCCATATGTAAGCCGGAACTTATTTGAGATGGCCCATTCATCCTGGATATAGCCAGATATCTGGGCCACAGTTAACCTGGCAAGAGTCCAGGCATTTGCTGCAGCCCTTGTTTTTGCCGTGTTTACATCTACATCAAGAGGATAAGCGCCAAACACAACACTCCCACCAACAGGAACACTATCCTTAAAAGTTTGAAGATCAATTGTGCCAAACACACTCGGTCCGTAAACTCCAAGATTAAAGGAGTTGGCAAATTTGAAGGATTCAAAGGAACCACCAATGGTAAGAGAATGATTTTTTAAAAATATGTTGAAATTATCTGTAACCTGGAATGCATCCTGGTCCAGGACGTTATGAATAGAGAAGGGTTCATGACCTGCAACAATATATGCAACATCGTTCTTTGTGATGGTTAATGAAGGAAACGGTGTTGAAAAAGGATTTCTGTTATCCCTAAAAATGCTATAAACTACCCTTAGTTTATTGGCATAATTACCTCCAAAATTGGAATTTAATTCTACATTAAAAGAATGCAGTTTATTAGTGATTTCATAGCCTGAATTTCTGAATTGTAATGTTGTAAAATCCGGCCCACGCCTTTGAATTGCACTTGGATGTGCCGGCTTGTCTTTGCTCGCATCGAGGCCGTTGTACGTAAAGGAAAGTTTATGAACGGAACTAATATTCCAGTTGATTTTTGCTAGCCATTTATAATTGGTTTGGTTGAGTGTAAAGCCTTGGTAAGGCCCGGTTTCATAGCCAAAACGGCTTTTTAAGATACTGCTCACCGCCTGCAGATCGCTCTCCAGAACTCTTGAAGTGTTAGTCTTACCTGTGTTAGAAGAATTTTGGGCAACATAGCTGGAACCTTCATCTTTTCTTTGTTCAGTTTCAAAATTTACAAAATAGAATAACTTATTTTTTACAATAGCGCCACCTAAAGAAAAGCCTGCCTGCAATTGGCTTAGGTCTGGTATTATTAATTTATTTTTTTCAACTTTTTTGCCGGTGAGTGCCTGGTTTCTCCAAAAGCCATAAACTGTTCCGTAAAAAGTATTGGCGCCGGACTTAGTTACTGTATTGACACCAGCGCCGGTAAAGCCTGCCTGTGTTACGTCATAGGGCGCAATATTTACCTGTATCTGGTCTATGGCGTCAAGTGAAATTGGCTGGGCACTTGTCTGTCCACCGGGTGTAGGCGCATCCAATCCAAATGGGTTATTAAAAACAGCACCATCGAGCGAAAAGTTATTATACTGCCCATTACGGCCTGCAAAAGATAACCCGTTGAATGTTGCCGAAGCTGATGGAGTAAGGCGCAAAAAATCATCTGCTGATCTTGAAATTGTTGGCAAAGCTTTTAAGAGGCGGCTGTTAATATTAGTAGAAGTGCCTGTCCTTTTATTATCAAAAATTGTAGACCCGGAAGTAATTGTTACTGTTTCAAGTTGCTGTGTTTTTTCTTTAAGAGCAACATCGATAGAATTGTTTTGACCAAGATCAAGGTATATATTTTCTGTAATTACCTGCTGATAACTTATATGGTCTACGGTTACTTTATAGGGTCCGCCAACCCTTAAATTAGGAACAGTAAAGCGCCCATCAGATTTTGTAATCAAAGATTGTTTAATACCAGCCTCAGGAAATTCTACAATTACAGTTGCTGATTCAAGAGGGGCTCCCTTCGGGTCAGTTACAATACCAGCAAGGGTCGCGGTAGTTACCTGCGCAATTATTCCAGAAGATAAAAATGTAAAAATGCTTACAATAAAAAGGAAGCTTTTTATTAATTGTTTTCTTTTCATAACAGTTGTTTTCAGGAATTAAAATTCCCGAAATTACATAACTGTTGTTGATAAAATATTAATATATGTTCACAGTTTATCAACCACTCTTTAGTCTTATAAACTAATTAAAACGGCAATAATTTTTTTACTGATTTTTTAAAAAACATTAATTACAGCCTCTTACTGTACAGGATAATTTTTTTATTTTATTGAGTAACAGTAATTGTCGCCGTCATACTGGAATGTATGTTACAATGATAATTGATAGTGCCTGCTGCACTGGGTGTAAAAGTGAATACGCCTCCCGCGGCAACGTTTCCACTGTTAAAAGTTGAGCCATCATCCGATGTAACTGTGTGAGCAAATCCATCATTATTTGTCCATGTAATTTTCGTACCAGCTTTTACTGTGAGGGTTGAAGGCTTGAAAGCCATTCCTGAAATGCTGACGGTGCCGGGGCCTGGCGTAACTGGTGGTGGTGGCGTATTATTATATCCATTACTTCCTGATTTACCGCAGGAGATATTTGCAGCTATTATTAAACCTATAGTGCCTGCTAACAAAATTTTATTAATTCTCATAAAAAGTTTTTAAGTTGATTCATAAAGACTGACACAGATACAATCGTAGTTCGGGATAAAGAAGTTGCCTGTTATACATTTTCGTTGGAATAAAATTCAAATTATTCTTGTACTCAGTTGCCTGCTGATATGAATCCTTTTAGTATCGTGAAAAAATTTAATCGACGCTCTGCCTTAGGGTAATCCATTTTTTAAAATAATTTTTATGCAGACAAATTTTTCAAATCCTGTATAAGGCAACCTTTATGGATTTAGTTACGATAAACAGTAAGGATTTTCTTTCGAATTATTTTGCTAAAAATTTTGTATGAAAAAAATACTTCTTCCTTTTCTTTGTCTTATTTTGTTAAAATCCCAGGCAACTACTGTGACAGTTAATGTTTCGAATTTTCAATTTTCATCACCAAACATTAATGTAAAAGTTGGCGACGTAGTTCATTGGGTTTGGGCAAGTGGAAATCATACTACGACTTCTCTTTTTGTACCTGCTGGTGCAGCTTCATGGGATGCACCTTTAGTAAAATCGGGCGATTTTTTTGATTATACTGTAACTGTTACAGGATCTTATTCCTATCAATGTGATAATCATCCGGCGCAAATGCAGGGAACTATTACTGCAACCGTTGTCACACCTGTAACTCTTTCGGTATTTAATATTATTGCCGCAGGTGGAAAGGCAAGCCTTCACTGGACTACGCTTACAGAATTAAATGCTGATCACTTTTCGATTCGTAAAAGCCTGGATGGAAGTGATTTTAAAGAAATTGCTCAAATCCCCGCTGCAGGAAATTCTTCTATACAAAAAGATTATTCTTTTGTTGATGATAAAATTTCTTCTTCAACCCGTTATATATATTATGCTTTGGCTATAGTAGATAAAGACGGGCAAACGCAATTGTCTCCAATAAAAATTTATAAAAACAAAACTTCATCGGCAAAACTTATTATTTCTCTTTCACCAAATCCAATAAGTGAAATGGGCCACGTAATGCTAAAATTTAATGCCGATAAACCGGGTACGATGAGCGCAAAATTAATAGATGCCCAAGGTAAGCTGGTTTTGCAAACAGATCTATCTGCGGTGACGGGTGTAAATAACGGGCACATCCATTTAGGTGGGATATCCAAAGGTACCTATACGTTTCAATTCACTCTCGATGGTATAAGTGAATCTTACAGGATCATTAAAAACTAACCCACATTTTATAATTAATAATTACATGAGGTAATGGAAAGAAATTCTTTCCAATATAATTTATTGCGTTCAGAATAAAAGCTGAACAATGAATCAAAACTGAAGGGCAGGCGGATAGTAGTGGATACCCCGCTGAGGCTTTGTGTGCGGCTTTGTGGAGTAGGAGCGTAAAGCCGCAACTAAAGCTGATTAATGATTTACAGTTTATTGGCCCAAAATAAAATTACACGTGTTTGATAAAGCCAGTGAAAAGAAAGAATTTTTATAAGTAGAAATTACTGCTTGTACAACCGCAGGACTATTGCTTCATGCTTTTTTAAGGTGCCTGTATATTTATTAATTGTGCCCAGGTTTTTTTTAGTCCACAGCTCTTTTGCTTTGTAAGAACCTTTGATACCAATCGATGAAAACATAACATTTGCGTCAATCGGAATGCCCCCGCGATTAAACAAAATAACTGCATAATCGCCTCCCTTTAGTGGCTTGGCCCATACTTCAAAATTACCTTCATCAAGTTTCTTGCTCCCTTGAATGCCAAGCGGGTCCTTGTTTATAGCTATCACATCTCGATTTGTAAGAATGTTCTTTGTTGTGTCTGACATGCTGGCCAGGTCGTTACCAGCTATGAGCGGCGCGGCAAGTAAGCACCAGAAGCTAAAATGCGCTTTTGATTCGTCCTCTGTAAGTTTACCATTACCTACTTCCAGCATATCAGGATCGTTCCAATGGCCCGGGCCTGCATATTTTTCAAGCCCGTCTTCCTGGTCAAGAATGAGCACCCATCCGTTGCCGCCCCAGTTTTCCCGGCAATCAAAACAATTTACAATATCGCCGGTGGTACGCCACAGATTACCAACTCCCTTTGCCCAATACCATGGATTGTGGCTGCCCCATTCGCACATACTAAAAACAATATCGCGGCCTGAATTTTTAAGCGCCTTGCTCATTTTTGTGTATTGCGTTTTTGCATCGAGCCCTTCGGCGTTGCACCAGTCGTATTTTAAATAATCTACTTCCCACGCTGCATACTGCTTTGCATCCTGCTCTTCATGATTGTAGCTGCCAGGGCGGTTCTGGCAGGTGCCTGTGCCGGCATCAGAATATAATCCAAACTTAAGGCCTTTGGAATGCACATAATTTGCAAGCGCTTTTATTCCTGATGGAAATCGAATGGGATCTGCAATGATGTTGCCCATTGAATCGCGACTTACCTGCCAGCAATCATCAATAACAATATATTCATACCCGGCATCCTTCATACCACTGCTTACCATAACATCGGCCATTTGTTTTATAAGCTGCTCACTCACGTTGCAGCCAAATTTGTTCCAGCTATTCCAGCCCATTGGAGGAGTGGCTGCCAACATTTTTTTTTGGGCATGCACACAGGTAACACTTAATAATAAAAGCAAAGAGAAAAATGATTTCATATACAAGTAAAATTTTGAGTTGGTATTAATTATTGAAAAACCTGATTATTTATAAAGGTAGGTTATCAGCTATTTTTATCAGGTAAAGAATTGAAATTATTATTTTGGAAGACCTCTGCGCTTATTATTAAGCCAGGTATCATAAAGAACATTAATGGAATCTTTCAGAACTGATGCGAAGTTGAAGAAGGTGTTTTAGTAGTGCACTTGAAATTTTCAAATTATTCAGGCAGAAGAACCCTACAAAATATAAATGGCTCCTGATAAACAGGAACCATTTAGTTTAAAAATTGTAAAAGATTTTTAGATATCAGCCTTTTTAAAAATCGATATAACTATTGTTTCACTATTTTATGCACAGCAATCAAAATATTATCCTGGTTATAAACTACAGCTACAAATGTACCATTACTTAAATTAGCCAATGATAATGACGCTTCATTAATGCCCTTTCCAAAATGGTAAGAATTTTCAGAAGCTATTTTTCCTCCTGCATTCAATAATAAAATTTTGCCATTGAAATCCTTTACGGCATTCAGTTGCAGCTTAGTATTGTCAGAAGCAGGATTTGGGTAAATACCACTCGTTACAATATATTTATCTACAACTTTATTATTCAATATATCAGTGGTCAAGGCATTTGTAGAAGCTATAGATGGCATATTTGAATTAATAGTATATTCTGTAGTAACTACCTGCCCATCCGGATTGGTAATAACAAGACTGTAATTGCCAGGCGCCTGATTTTTTGTATTAAGTGTGAAGGCAAGCTTTACAGGGCTTATAAACTTAATGCTGCTTACTATAACATTTCCGGAAGATTTTACCGAAAGTCTTTTAAATCCGGGGCCATTCTCATCTTTGCCAGCATCGAAGAAGCCCGAATTGTTTGCCGATATTCCATTAAGGATTATCGTGGTATCTTTTTTATTAGATAATGCCCCTAAAGGCAATGGCGTTGACGGCGGCGGCGCTTTTACCTGCACTACTCGTATACCATAGCTATCATCTACATCGGCATATTCCTGGAATGTCCAGATAGTTTGATCATCATATGGATCAACAACTGTCTGGCTAAAGTCGCCCCACCTGTCGACAAAATTCCCAAAGAAAAAGTATGGAGCATAAATAGCTGTGGTATTTGTAGCTTTTTCTGGTCTGTGCATCGTTCCGGAAGCATCAGAATAATATCGCCCTGCTACAAACACATTGAGGTATTCATTGAAGGCATCTGTGGTACCACCCAACACAGCGTGCCCCTGGCCACTTGCAGCAATGCTGCAGTTAAAATATTGCTTTGCTCTTCTTCCGCTTGGCTGTTCGCTATCCAGTACAGTCCCGGCTTGTTTTAATACAGGATCACCATATATGTTTTTTATTTCGTACCACCTGGAAGCACTTCGTGCCTTATCTACATACTCGCTATCGCTTCCTGAAATAAACCCTCCATCCTTATCTGCGCCAATAGCATGGGCTGTCCATAAACTGCTTTTACCGTTAATTTTATTTGTATGTATAGATGCTTCCAATAACCGGGTATCATTCTGGTCAATAGGCACAAGGCCGCCAGGGGAACTATTATATCTCGGATTATTGAATGGCTGAACCGGCACCGTATATTCTGCTGTAAGTATTGGCTCATGCTTTTCGTTGTACCGAAGTTTTGCAATCACTAATCCATCCTGAAAATAAGTAATGCCGGTAAAAAAACTATTTTTTGCAGTACCGTCATCATTAGCAACGCCCTGGGGTGTATACATTCCACCAACGGTTCCATTTATGAAGTTATAAACGCCTAACTCGAAAGGGTACACTATTAATTTACCATGAAGTAATTTATTTTTATCAATCACATAACCAACATTTGTCAATGAATCATAACCAAATTGATTACCTCCAATTACTACAGCGTTACGATCAACACCTAACGTTGGATAGTCAAAAAAAGGTGCATAAGGTGCGGAATGATCATAAGGAAACAATGAAGAATTAAAAGAATAAAAGGTAAAGCTGGAGGTACTGGTAATTTTACCAACATCACTTACTGCCAGGAAAATTAAATTATTCTCAAATGTAGGATTTACTTCGATAGCCACAACAAACCATCGCTTGCTCAACCGGTCATAACGGATATGCGGATCGCTAATGCCGCTCTTTTTAGGTATTACAGCAGAAAAGAAATCTTCCAATGTTATAAATAACCCATTTGCTAATTCACGTGAATACCCTGTAGGAGTTAATAGCGGCGGATCTGTTACACCTGGTTTGTCAAACACCTTTAATCCATTATTTGAGCAGACAATTACCTGGCCGGTACTAACTGCACCATTTGGATCAGGAGGCCATCCAATTGGATTTTCATAAAAATCGATACTTAAAAAATTAGACCTTATCTGCTGAGTTGAGCCAGGGGAGCTATCGTCAGACGTGGGCATTTGCACGGGGCTTTGCAGTTTATTGTTGGTATTCATTTGGCGCATAGGAGATACAACTCTTGAAGGTTTGTCAGGCCTTGTTAAGTTTTTGTACCGGCTCAAATATGATCTGAGAGGTTTTATCGAAGTGGCATCAAGGGAATTTCTTTTAAAATTACCTGAAGATGGAAGTAGCTGTAATTCAGAAATAGTTTTTTTAATTCCTGCCTTTTCATAAATAGGTATCACTGTTTTACCAACCGGTATTTGCGGCATAGCTAAGGTAGATATCAGCATGCCTGCTGCCAACAAAAGATAGATTTTTTTCATGAAATTTTTTTAGGGAGTTATAAAGTTGTTGATTCCGTGTATATAAAAAATAAGATACCGCTTTGGTAAATTTAGAAATTCTACATTAATCTTTTGAAGAAAAAATCCTTTATTAATCCAGGAATTTTGTTATCAGTAATATTTTATTATTCTGCGTGTAGTACATATGAAAACGACTTGTGGCATAACTCTAAATCAATTACACGACCAATGATGATTTTTATACAGTGCACCTTAAGTTGCACTTAGCGGTAGGAAAAACCTGGATATATAAAGTCATTTATGCAAGAGAAATACCACTGGTGTTTACGATGCGATGTGGGTGAGAAATGAGTCGCTTCAAGGGTTGCAACCTTCTAAAGGTTGGTTATTAAATCTCCGTCAGCAATTATTTCCGTTAAGGCATTGTACAGATTATCCAAATCCTGCTGGGCATTAAAAGCCTGCATAGAATATCTTATAAACGTAAGGCTACCTTGTTTCATAATGGGTATTTCTATTTTGTATTTTTCAAAAAGTAATCGGTGCAATTTTTCAGGTTGGGAAGTCATAATAGGTATGCTGCACATCTGCCCTAAAAATTCTTCCGTAACAGGGCACAGCGGTGTGGTGTTGAGTAAACTACAAAAGCGCAAATAATTGGAATGCGCAAGTTTTCTGCAATCCGCTGCCACTGTGGGCCAGTCGTTTTCATTTAAAAATTGTATGGTTTTAGGCACGGATAAAAAAGCAGAGAAATCCCTCGTACCCTGCGTTTGATGATAATCCAAGAATTGAGAGTGTGAAGGAAACATACTATCATATCCCCAGCTTATTAATAGGGGGTCAAACAAATATTGCCATTCTTTTTTTACATATAAAAATGAGCAGCCTTTGGGTGCACACATCCATTTGTGGCATGCACCTGTATACACATCAGGCTGCAGTTCCGCAATATCTAAAGGGATATGCCCGGGCACATGTGCTCCATCTACAATGGTGAACAAACCTTTTGCTTTAGCCATTTCACAAATTTCTTTTACAGGAAATATTAATGCTGTTGCGCTGGTGATGTGGCTTATAAAAATGGCTTTGGTGTTACCAGACAAGCCTTTAAAAAAATCTTCTATGAATTGTTCTTTAGAAACAAGCGGAAGAGATATCTCCTGCCTCACATATTTCGCACTGGCTTTTTTGCAATAATAATTCCATGTGCGATCGAGTGCGCCATATTCCAGGTTGGTGCTAAGTATTTCATCCCCGGCATGTAATTGTAAACTTTTGGCAATGATATTTATTCCATAAGATGGGTTGGTAACATACACAACGTCATCAGCATTGCATTGGATATATTTCGCCAATGCTTCCCGCGATGCTTTTAAATAACCGGGGCCATTAACAGTCATAAATTGAACAGGTTCCGTTTCAAGCTCAAGCTGCCATTTTTGATAGTCTTCAAAAATGGGTTTGGGGCAGGCTCCAAAAGAGCCAAAATTTAAATAAGTAATCTCAGAGTTTAATAAGAACTGGGATTGAAAATTATCGTATGGCATGTTTCAAAAATATAGCTTTTAGTAAAAAGGGAATGAGGAAGAAGTTATATAGTCTGTGGATAGTGCACCAATTACTACTCATCAATTTACTTTCCCTACAGGCCACCTTTTTTTTATGTTAAATGAAATTTTAGTCCCTTTGCCCGGGGAGGAATCTATTGTGACTATGCCACCGTTTTTTTCTACAATTTTTTTCACTGTCGAGAGACCAATGCCGTAGCCTGTCTTGCTATGCGGGGCTTCTGAAGGAATTGTTGTAAACAGGGTAAAAATTTTCTCATGATTTTCTTTTGCAATTCCAATTCCATTATCAGTAAGGGTAAAGAAATATTGCTGCGGAGCTTCAGAAAAGCTGATCTTAATTTTAATTACATCTTCATTATTGTAATGAATACTGTTGTTGATGAGATTGCTGAATATCTGCTCCAACTGCGTTTTATTCATATTGATACTAGTACCATCCCGCGGGTATTCCAGGTCATATTTTTTATTTGCAGAGAGCACAGAAAGTATGGATTTAAAGAATTCAGTGATATTAAATTCCTGGGCATCGCCGGAATACTCACCTCCTTTATAATAAGATAAGATGCCGTCAACAAGTGCCTGAATTTTTTCTGCAGACCGTTTTGAAACATTTACAATATCGCTTCCTTCTTTGCCAAGTGATTCACTAAATTGTTCGTCCAAAATCTGGTTAGCCATTACAATACCTGATAGCGGTGATTTTATATCATGAGAGACTACAGAGGCGAATTGCTCAAGCTCTTTGTTTCTTATCTCCAGTTCGACTTTTGTTTTTTGAAGTGCAATATTGGACTTACGCATTTCAAGTAATGTTACTACCTGCTTTGACAAGATTTCCAAAGCGTTTAATTGTTCTTGTGATAATTTTCGTGGCTCATGATCTATAACGCACAATGTACCGAGGGCATAGCCATTGGGGCTTACCAAGGGAATGCCTGTATAAAAAATAACATACGGATCGCCTGTCACCAGTGGGTTATCCGCAAAGCGCTTATCTTTTCTTGAATCTTCAACTATTAAAGCTTCCTTAGGTGAGTTGAGCGCATGAGCGCAAAAAGAATATTCTCTTATTGTTTCGGTTTCTAAAGTCCCGTAATGAGATTTAAACCATTGCCTGTCTTTATCAATAAAGGTGATGAGCGAAACAGGGGTTTTACAAATAGTTGCTGCCAATTGGGTAATATCTTCATAATCCTTTTCAGACAGGGTGTCAAGAATATTGTATGCTCTTAATGCCGCGAGCCGCGATGATTCATTTGCAGGCCGAGGAGGATTCGCCATAATTTTAAAAAGGGTTAAGCAGTAAATTACGGAAAAAAATTATTTTTTTTATTAACAAATAAATGTTCAATAAATAACATTCTTATGCACGATTCTTTTATTGATAAATAAGTTTTCCTTTCCAAATGTGTCATGTATTCTACCGGATCTTTTCCCAGTGAGTGGATGGAGTTGCGTCAGCAGGCAAAATCTTTATTTATGATTAGACTTAGTATTTAGGAGCACCAGCTAAAATTTCATCACTTGCGAAATCTTTATATTTTTCAAAATTTTTAATAAAGTAATCGGCAAGTTTATGAGCAGTTTTTACATAAGCATCTTTATCTTCCCACGTAAATTTAGCGCTTAACATTTCCGATGGAACTCCCGGGCATTCTTCAGGCATCATCATTCCAAACACGGAGTGCGGATGATATTTTACATTGTCTAATTTTCCCCCGAGCGCTGCTGTGATCATTGATCTTGTATATTCAAGTTTCATCCTGCTGCCTACACCATAGCCGCCGCCATTCCAGCCAGTGTTTATCATCCATATATTTACATTATGCTCCTTCATTTTATTACCAAGCATTTCAGCATATTTCGTAGGATGCAACGGTAAGAAGGGTGCTCCAAAACAGGCGCTGAATGTAGGCTTGGGTTCTTTTACACCAGTTTCGGTACCTGCTACTTTCGCGGTGTAGCCGCTAATAAAGTGGTACATAGCCTGGCCCGGCGTAAGCTTACTTATCGGTGGCAAAATGCCATAAGCATCTGCGGTGAGAAAAAAAATATTTTTAGGTGTTTTGCCAATAGAGGGCTCAAGCGCATTGCTTATGTAGCTTATTGGGTAGCTTACTCTTGTGTTCTCAGTTATTTTTTTACTCGCGAAATCAATTCTGTTAGTCCCTTCAATAAAAGTTACATTTTCGACGATGGCTCCGTATTTAATTGCATTATAAATATCAGGTTCTTTTTCTTCGCTCAGGTCAATCGTTTTTGCATAACAACCACCCTCAAAATTAAAAACAGAATCATCATTCCAGCCGTGCTCATCATCCCCTATCAACTCCCTGTTTGGATCAGCGCTCAATGTTGTTTTACCAGTTCCACTCAATCCAAAAAATATTGCAGTGTCTCCTTCCTTCCCTACATTGGCAGAGCAGTGCATGCTCAGCACTCCTTTGTCATGCGGAAGAATATAATTTAGAATACTAAATATTCCTTTTTTCATTTCACCAGTATATTGTGTGCCGCCGATAAGAATTATTTTTTTTGTAAAATTTACTATAACAAAATTTTTGTGAGGCACCCCATCCGTCAAAGGATCAGCAAAAAAATGTGGGGCCTGTACCAGGTGCCAGTCAATTTCAATTTCTTCAAGATCTTTTTCGTCAGGCCGTAAGAACATATTATATGCAAATAAATTACAACACGGATTTTCATTAATAACCCTGATATTTAACCTGTAGTCCGGATGGGCACACGCATAACAATCTCTTATCCATAATTTTTTATCGGTGAAATAGCTCATAATTTTATTGTACAGCCTGTCAAAATATTTCTCTTCTATGGGAAGGTTAAATTTGTTCCAGTCAATTGTTGAGGCAGTTATTTTATCTTTTACAATAACTTTATCTTCTGGGCTTCTCCCTGTAAATTCTCCTGTGTCAATTACTAAGGCACCGGTATTATTTAATACTCCCTCACCTTTTTCTACTGACTGGTTTATGAGGTCTTCAGGTGATAATTGATAAAAAATATTTTCAGCAGATTTTAAGCCCAGGTTAAATAACATTTTGCCGGGAATAGCAAGCATTGTTGGAATTGACATGTACAAGTTTTCGTTAGTGATACAAGCAAAGGTATGTAATCAAATTTTAGATTTCATTTAAAAACCCATATAAAAATAGCAGCAAATTTTATATTCTCTAATTTTGTATGACTTATTTTAAATAAAATTAATATCCATTAAATTTTCTTATCTAAGACTCCCGTTTCATTAAAGACAGTAAAAAGTTTAGAATTCTAACGAGTATCATGTACAAGATCCTGTCAAAACTCTAAAAATCTTTTAATCGCGTATATTGCAAACCACGAAATTTTTAGAAATGAAATATCTCCCTCTCAATCCTGAAATTTTTATTCAAAACCGGAAAAGGTTTGCGGGAAAGATGGAAAAGAATTCAATTGCAATTTTTAATAGTAATGATGAATTGCCTATGAATGGTGATGCCTTATTTCCATTCAAACAGAATTCTGATTTGTTCTGGCTCAGCGGGATTGAACAGGAAGACACTATGGTTATTTTATTTCCTGATAACCCTGATGCGAAATACAGCGAAGTATTGGTTTTGGTACGCCCTAACGAATTAAAAGAAAAGTGGGATGGGCACCGGCTTACTGCAAAAGAAGGAAAAGATATTTCGGGAATTGAAACTGTTATATGGCTTGATGCTAACGATGCCATCTTGCAAACCTGGGTACATTATGCTGATACAATTTACCTGAATACAAATGAAAATGACCGTAAATCAAATCTTATAAATACAAGGGATTATCGCTATGCTGCTTCTATGCGTGAGCGTTATCCATTACATAATTATAAGCGCAGTGCAAAAATTGCAAAGGAACTTAGAGCTATAAAAACTCCGCTTGAAATTGAGGTAATACAAAAGGCAGTTGATATTACTGACAATACTTTCAGGCGTTTACTAAAGTTTATAAAACCTGGCGTAATGGAATATGAAATTGATGCAGAAATATGGCATTCTTTTCTTTCACAAAGAGCTACCGGCCCGGCTTACGGAAGCATCATAGCCGGTGGAGATAGGGCGAGAACATTGCATTACGTAAGTAATAACAATGAATGTAAGGATGGTGAAATGATATTAATGGACTTCGGCGCAGGCTATGGTAATTATGCTGCGGACCTTTCACGTACAGTACCTGTGAACGGGAAATTTTCAAGGAGACAGAAAACTGTTTATAATGCCTGCCTGCATTTACACCAGTATGCAGCAAGCATATTAAAGCCCGGCATCAGCATTCTTGATTACACCGAAAAGGTAGGTGATGAGGCCACTGTTGTTTTTCAAAAAATAGGGTTACTCAAAAAATCTGACATTAAAAATGAAGATCCTGATAATAGGGCTTATAGAAAATATTTGTACCATGGCATTTCGCATCACCTGGGAATTGATGTGCATGATCTTGGCACAAGGAATGAACCCATAAAAGCTGGAATGGTTTTTACAATTGAACCTGGTATCTATATTGAAGAAGAAAAAATGGGTGTGAGAATCGAAAATAATTTTTGGATAACAAGAAATGGCAATAAAGATTTAATGAAAAATATACCTATTACAGTTGAGGAGATTGAAGGGATGATGAAAAAAAGTTAAGTTACTGCATGAAACAAATTCCAAACATCTTCACCCTGCTCAACTTATTTTTCGGCTGCATGGCCGTTGTATTTGCTTTGCAAACTGACACCGTAATTATATATGTAAACGAAGACTTCAGCAGCAGCTTTAATATTCCTGAAAAACTCACCTGGGCTGCTCTTTGTATAATCATTGCTGCAATTATAGATTTCCTGGATGGCTTTGTTGCGAGGCTTTTAAAAGCAACAAGCCCGTTAGGAAAGCAATTGGATTCCTTGAGCGATGTAGTGAGCTTCGGTGTTGCGCCGGGTGTAATTTTATACCAGTTGCTTAAATTCAGTTTTGCAAGAGAAGAAAATGGTTTGGATGTTTCTATTACGTGGCTGGCCCCCGCATTCTTATTAAGCTGTGCGGCGGCCTATCGGTTGGCGAAATTCAATCTTGATGAATCACAAAGCACAACTTTTAAAGGTGTTCCTGTACCTGCGGTTGGCTTATTGATCGCTTCATTTCCTCTTATTTTGCATTTTAATACTATCAACAGTATAAATAATCTCCTTATAAATAAGTGGTTTTTATATGCTTTAATTGTTCTCTTAAGTTATCTTATGATGTCAAGGATTCGTATGATGGCGTTTAAATTTCCCGATTACACTTTTAAGAATAATATTCCTAAAATAATATTGTTTGTTGTTGCATTAGCCGCGGCGATCTTTTTACAATGGCTTGCAATACCGGTTGTCTTTTTATTTTACATTCTCATTTCTTTATCAACCTCTAAAATCAAAAGTTCATGAACTTTGTTGCAGAAATAAAGGTGATGCCACTGAAAGAATTGCTTGACCCGCAGGGAAAGGCTGTGATGGGTGGACTTTCTAATCTTGGCATTAAAAGTATAAGCGATGTAAGAATAGGCAAGCACATACAACTACAAATTGATGCAACGAATGAGGAAGCTGCAAAAAATATTGCCGCAGAAGCTGCAAAAAAGTTATTGGCAAATCCTGTGATGGAAGAGTATACAATCTCAATTATATAATTAGCCGATTGGCTAGTTAGCTAATCAGCTAATTAAAATGCTCTATCTCGTTCCTTCTCCCATAGGCAATCTTGCCGATATTACATTCAGGGCAATTGAAGTATTAAAATCGGTCGATTTAATATTGGCAGAAGATACCCGTACTTCGGCTAAGCTTCTTCGTTATTATAATATTGAAAAGCCTACAACACCGTATCATCAGCATAATGAACATAAAATTTATAATCACCTTATTGATCAATTAACTGCAGGAAAAACGATGGCATTGCTTACCGATGCAGGCACTCCGGGAATAAGCGATCCCGCATTTTTACTGGTGAGAGAATGTATTAAAAATAAAATTAAAGTTGAATGCCTCCCGGGCGCTACAGCTTTCATACCGGCTTTGGTTAATAGTGGGTTGCCCATGAATAGCTTTTGTTTTGAAGGCTTTTTGCCTCTCAAAAAAGGCAGGCAGACTTTTTTAAAAAAGATGGCAGAAGAAGAACGCACGATGGTGTTTTATGAAAGCCCGATGCGCCTTGTAAAAACTTTGAAAGATTTCATTGACTATTTTGGAACTGGCAGACAATGTTGTGTAAGTCGTGAGCTCACGAAAATATTTGAGGAAAATAAACGTGGAACTTTGCAGGAGGTACATGATTATTTTAATGAAAAAAATGTAAAGGGTGAGATTGTAATTGTGGTTGAGGGGAAGAAAGAAGCTTTCCGATTTACCCAAACGAACTGATTACAGACTGTCTAATTTTGCAAATGGCTTATTATTGAGATACTTAATGCCCATCTTAAAAATTGCTAACTTTAAGTAATTTTTTAAATTTATGCTATTAAAAGATATTATAAATATTGACAAAGATATTTTGCATGGGACACCAGTTTTCAAGAATACAAGGGTACCCGTACAAACCTTATTTGATCATCTTGAGGAAAGTTCGTTGGAAGATTTTCTAAAGGGTTTCCCTTCAGTGTCACGTCCTCAGGCAGAAAAAGTCATCGAATTTGCCGGTAGATTAATTCATTCGACCTCCCTGGAGTATGAAGATACTGCTGGATGAAAATATCGATGTGAGATTCAAAAACCTCTTTGATAATGAGGAACACGTCGTATTTACAGTGAAAGATAAGAACTGGTTGGGGATTAAGAACGGAGATCTTTTAAAATTATTTGTTGAAAACCTATTTGACTTATTAATAACCGCCGATAAAAATTTTATCAATCAACAAAATCTTAAAAATCTTACTATAACTATTCTTGTATTGAATGTAAAACTCAATGTTTTGAAAAATATCACGCCTTTCTATAAGGGCATTTTGAAAATAATTTCACATCCATTGCGCAAGAAAATAATTGTTCTGAATGAGGCCTAAAGCGTTTTGTTTATCTTCCATTAGTAATAGAATTATTAAGTAACGCTTTTCAACTTTGTTTTTTTCATAACTTCTATTTTGCGATTTTTACGCCTTTAAAAATCATCACTGTTCATGAAAAAAACTGTCCTGTTACTTATCTTTAATTTTTCATTTTTACTTTTACTTTCTGCGCAATCTGATCGCTGGCAGCAACACGTTAAATATAATATGAATGTAGACGTTGATGCAACCACAAATCGCTTTACTGGCTTGCAGAAATTAGAATACACTAATAACTCACCAGAAAAACTCGATCGCGTATTTATCCATTTATACTGGAATGCTTTTCAGCCGGGGAGTGAAATGGATGTGCGAAGCCAGGAGCTCGGTAAAATATTAATCAATGGCAGGCCCGATTGGGATGGAAGAGTAAAAGACCGTATTTCAAAATTAGCACCCGATGAGATTGGTTATCAGAAAATAAAATCGATAAAGCTTAATGGTGTTGAACAACCTGTAAAGCTCCACGGAACTATATTAGAAGTTGATCTTATAAAGCCTGTTTCACCCAAAAGCACAGTAAATTTTGTTATTGATTTTGAAGCGCAGGTTCCGCTCCAGGTAAGAAGAAGCGGCCGGGATAACGCCGAGGGAATACGTTATAGTATGAGCCAATGGTATCCTAAAATGTGCGAGTATGATTATGAAGGCTGGCATCCTACACCTTATGTTGCGAGAGAGTTCTATGGCGTTTGGGGAGATTATGATGTGACTATTAATATTGATAAATCTTACAAACTTGCGGGCACAGGAGTGTTACAAAATGCTTCGGAAATTGGCTGGGGCTACGATAAGCCAGGCACTCCTTTAAAAAATATTTCTTCTAAAAAACGTACGTGGCATTTTATTGGAAACAATGTGCATGATTTTGTTTGGGCTGCCGATCCCAATTATGAACACATAGTGAGAAATCAGGATGGAGTAATCCTGAATATAGTTTATAAAAAAGTAGACTCACTTCAAAAAAACTGGGAAACAGTTGCTAACGCTGCTGTGACTGTATTGCCTTACATCGAAAAGCGATTTGGCAAATATCCTTATCCCCAGTATTCCTTTATACAAGCAGGTGATGGCGGAATGGAATATCCAATGGCCACTTTAATAAAGGGGCCAGGCCTTGGAACTGTTTTTCATGAATGGATGCATAGCTGGTACCAGATGATGATGGGAACCAATGAAAGCCTGTACCCATGGATGGATGAGGGTTTTACAACTTTTGCCGAAGGCGAAGTAAGCGCTTATTATGATACGGTGATGAATATAACAAATGCAAAGTCAAAAGAACTTCCAAAAAATCATGCGGATTCTTATAGTGGATACTATTTTTTACTGAAACAAAAACTTGAGGAACCTCTCGGTACTCACTCAGATCATTATAATACAAATTTTGGATATAGCATTAATGCCTACTCAAAAGGCGATATGTTTTTAGAGCAACTAGGCTATATCGTTAGTGATTCTGTAAGAGATCAAATTCTATTGGAATATTACAGGCTTTGGAAATTTAAACATCCAAATGCATCTGATTTCGTCAAAGTTGCACAGGATGTAAGTGGTATTCAACTTGACTGGTACAAAGAGTATTGGCTGTACACAACTAAAAGTATAGATTATAGCATTGATAGCTTATGGGAAGAAAGTGGAGTATCAAAATTAAGATTAAGAAGAATAGGGCAAATGCCTATGCCTATTGATCTTGAGCTTACTTTTAAAGATAGTTCAAAAGAGATGCATTATGTTCCTATGGATTTAATGTTTGGGAATAAACCCACAGAGAATGATGAATCACGAACAGTCCATGAAGAATGGAACTGGACAAATCCAACATATGTCGTTGAGTTTAAACATCCCCTCACTGATTTGGTTCTTGCTGAAATTGACCCTACAAAAAGAATGGCCGATATTGATCAAAAAAACAATACTCTTAAATTGAATTGGTAAAAGAAGAGTTGTATATACGAAGAGCTGTTAAAGCGGACGCTAAATTAATAACCGAATTAAGCGAAGTAACTTTTTTTGATACGTTTTATAAAACCTGCACGGATGAAGACATGCAGGTATTCATTAAGGAATTTTTCGGTGAAAAGCAGGTCAATAAAGAATTGAGTGATCCAAATGATTTTTATTTTATTGCGTTCATTGAAAAGAAAGCTGTAGGATACATCAGGATAAAGGAGGATGAAAGTGATATAGAAGTTATTAAAAACTCAAAGGGTATCGAATTAAAAAGAATTTATGTACTGAAAGAATATCATTCAAAAAAGGTCGGTGCCCGCCTTATGCAATTTGCACTGGATTTCGCAGCTGGGAAAGGATACGAATTATTGTGGCTGGGTGTATGGGAACATAATGAAAGAGCATTAAACTTTTATAAAAAATTTGGCTTCATTGATACAGGCTTTAAACATCCATTCCCAATCGGGAATACACCTCAAACTGATAATTGGCTGATTAAGTTTATACAGAAGTAACCTGGAGCATAAATTTTCCCTTAAAAAAAGGTTCTTCAAATATTTTTCCGATTTCCCACATGTGAGGCCTGCCGATACTTTCAGAAATCTCTTTTGAAAGATCACCTCCTTTTAAACAAATAAGCCCGGTTAATTTTTTGGGCTGATCTATTGGTTTCTTTTTTAATAAAGGTTTACTCCAGAACCACAAGTCCTTTAAAGGTGCGACCGCTCTCGATAGTACCATGTCAAACTTTTTATTTTGAATGTCTTCCGCTCTTGAATGCTGTACTGTTACATTTTTCAATCCGGTTTCGGCCACAACAGCTTCTACAACTTTTAATTTTTTATTGATGCTGTCCACTAAATGAAAATGAACTTCCGGAAAAAAAATGGATAATGGAATTCCAGGGAATCCACCACCGGTACCAAGGTCCATAATTTCATATCCATCAGGGAAATTAAATTGTGTTGCAATAGAAAGAGAATGTAATACATGATGTTCATAAAAATTATCGAGATCCTTTCTTGAGATCACATTTATTTTTTGATTCCATTCCGCATATAGAGATTGTAATGTCGCAAATTGCTTTAATTGCTCTTCAGTAAAATCAGAAAAATATTTTAATAGAATTTCCATAATTCCAAAAGCTGGTTTTAAGTCTCCTTCCATGGAGGAGATTTAGAGGAGGCTCTCTATTTCCATTCCTTCGCTGGCTTTTTATAAAGTGCGGAAGCAAATAAGATGTAATAAAAGAACATCCATATATCAAAGAATAAAAACCAGGGAAACAAATCCTTTTCATCCAGCTTTTTGGTTGCCTTAAATAATATAAATCCCTGCCATATAAAGCGAATTCCAAAAACACCGAAAGCCCATTTCCAGTCAAAAAACAACAGCGTTACAATAAATAAAGGATAGAAAAAAAATTGCGAGAAGGCATATAATCCAAGCAAAAATTTATGTGAGGATTTATAATATTTACTCGTTGTGTAGTGTCTTGTTTTTTGTTTTCTCCAATGTTCCCATGAACTGGCAGGCTGGGATAAAGTGAAAGCCTCTTTGTCAATTACAATATTTGTATTCTTTTTCGTAGCAGCCTTGTTTATAAAAAGATCATCATCCCCACCAGGCACATTATTGTGCGATGAGAATCCTTTATGTCTGAAAAAAATAGTTTTTTTATAGCTCAGGTTTCTGCCTACACCCATATAAGGTAAGCCTGCACTGGCATAAGAGAGATATTGTAAAGCTGTATGAAATGTTTCCCATCGTACCATTTTATTAAAAAGCCCTTCCTTCTTATGAAGAGCACCATACCCTAAAACAATTTCTGTTTCATCGCTATACCCCTCCTGCATTTTTTCAATCCACGATTCACTGGCAGGAACACAATCAGCATCTGTGAGTAAAACAATTTCATGCTTTGCAGTTTTAATACCAATGCTTAACGGAAATTTTTTGCCTTGGATAAATCTCGCCTCTTGTTTCAGTTCTACCAATTGCAATTGTTTAAAAGTTCTTTGATACTCCTCAAGTATATATTTACTTTCATCAAACGAATTGTCATTTACAACAATAATTTCATGGGTAGTTTTATATTTCTGCACTAAGGAACCTGGCAGGTTTTTAGCTAAATTTCCTGCCTCATCTTTTGCGCATATAATTACTGAGACAGGATGTGTTTGAGAAATGCTTTTTATTTTTTGATTAAAAAAAGCGAGGCGTAAAAAGAAAAAGGAATAATAAAAAAGCTGGATTAAAGTAATCAGGCAGAATGAAATAAAAATCCATCCCCGCCAATGAGAAGTTAGTTCGGTCCAATACATAAGTGACAAAAATAGGTGACTTATTGTTATTTCTTTATTCTTCTCCCAATTCTAAAAAACATTATCACCTTTTTGATTTAATCGAGGCCCATGCATAAAATTTCTTCAAACTATATTTGTCATCTTTCATTTTAAATGAAGAATAAACTTTATGGCCTCGCTACAATTTGAACTTGAGTATACTGATGTGGATACTAAAGCCAGGACAGGAAAAATAACTACTGATCACGGCGAAATTCTTACACCAATATTTATGCCTGTAGGAACAGTGGGAAGTGTAAAGGCGGTAACTCAAAAACAATTATCGGAAGATGTAAAAGCACAGATTATTTTAGGCAACACCTATCATTTGTATTTACGTCCTGGCCTGGAAGTATTGGAAGCCGCAGGAGGATTACATGAGTTCATGAATTGGAGTAAACCTATATTAACCGATAGTGGTGGTTACCAGGTATTTTCGCTTAGTGGTACCCGGAAGTTAACTGAAGAAGGTGCGGTTTTTCAAAGCCATCTTGATGGGAGCAAGCATTTATTTTCCCCTGAAATTGTTATGGATATTCAAAGAATAATTGGAGGCGATATTATGATGGCATTTGATGAATGCCCCCCCGGTGGAAGTGAATACAACTATGCAAAAACATCTATGGAATTAACCCATCGCTGGCTGGAAAGGTGTTTCAACCGGTTCAACGAAACAGTTAACAAATATGGCTATTCGCAAAATCTATTTCCAATTGTACAAGGAGGGATTCATCGTGAGCTTCGAAAAATTTCATGCGATTATATTTCATCAAAAAATGCGACAGGCAATGCAATTGGCGGTTTAAGCGTAGGCGAGCCGACTAAAAAAATGTACGAGATATGTGAACTGTGTTGCGATAATCTTCCGGTAAATAAGCCGAGATATTTGATGGGCGTTGGTACTCCATGGAACATTCTTGAATGCATTTCTTTGGGTGTAGATATGTTTGATTGCGTAATGCCCACACGTAATGGAAGAAACGCTATGTTATTTACCAGTAATGGCGTTATTAATATTGATAATAAAAAATGGGAAAAAGATTTTTCACCGGTTGATGATGGAATTGAATGCGAGGTAAGTAATTATTACAGCAAAGCGTATTTGCGGCATTTAATAAAGGCAAAAGAAATTTTAGGATTACAAATTGCAAGTATACATAACCTTGCGTTTTACGTTGATATTGTTACAAAGGCCCGCGAAAATATTATTATGGGAACTTTTTCTCAATGGAAAAATGAAATGATGGTTAAATGGCAACGAAAATTATAAAAGTAATATATCGTCAAACGTTGCTAAAGTTTTAACTTTCACTGAAGCATTCTGTAAATCAGGATAAAAAATTTTATCTCATCTTTGTAGGCAATATTATGAACAATATTTTCGTCAGAAATACGTATCATAGTATATTTTGTAAACTTCCATTTATGTCAAAATTGCTTTTAATAATTTCAACTATTTTTTTTTCGACAAATATTTCTTTTGCCCAACATAGTAGCCTTGAAATAAAAGGTGCAGGGTCCAAACTTTATTTAGAACATGTTATAGTTCCAAAAGAAAATTTTTACAGCATCGGAAGGATGTACAATTTGCCGGCAAAAGATATTGCGGGGTATAATAATCTTCAATTTGAGAACGGGTTAAGTGTAGGACAAACGATTAGAATACCACTGAATGAAAATAATTTTTCACAGTCTGTAGTTGCAACTCCCAATGAACTACTGGTTCCTGTACATCATTCTGTGGGAGCAAAAGAAGGCTTGTACAGGATAAGCATTAATTACAATAAAGTACCACTTTCCTCTTTAAAAAAATGGAATCATCTCCAGTCTGATGATGTAAGTGTTGGCACACCTCTAATTGTTGGTTATCTTAAAGTTGATAAGGATCAATCCTCTCTTGCATCAAAAGCATCAAAAGCCGATGCAGTAATAAACTCTGTAGCTAAAACTGAAAGCAAGCCTGAACATGTAAAGCCGGATATCACTCCTGAAAAATTACCTCCGGTTAAAAATCCTGATGTAGAAAAAAAGGAAGATATAAAAGTAACACCAAAGGAAAACGAACAACCTAAAACAAGAATAGAAACAGTAAAGACCAAAAGCAATATTAACTTTTCCGGAGGTTATTTTAAAAAATTATACAATGACCAGGTAGAAAAAAAATCTCCCATGAGTGAAACCGCAAGCGCCGGTGTTTTCAAATCAACTAGTGGATGGCAGGATGGTAAATATTACTGCTTTAATAACGACGCTCCTCCTGGAACAATTATTAAGGTTACAGACAACGCTTCCGGCAAAAGTGTATTTGTAAAAGTGTTGGATGCAATTCCTGAAATAAAACAAAATTCCGGGCTTGCTCTAATCATTAGTAATTCGGCTGCTGAAGAATTAGGTACCGGTGAAAATAAATTTGATTGTGCTTTAAGTTTTGTAAAATAATTTTTTAATTAGCTGGTCAGCCAATGTGATAATTGGCTAATTAATGGAGCATCATTAATAAAGGCTTTTAACATTATCTAACCCTGACATTCGCTCATCAGCATATTAATCCCTCCAGCCTCTTAAGAAATCTTCCACATCCATTTTCTTCTTTCCTTCAAGTTGTAATTCTTTCATAGAAATAAAACCATCATTGCATACAAATTTCAAAAATGTTTTAAAGTCAGATACAAGTTCTCCTGGAGATTTTATAACTTCTGTTTTCTGTTTTTCCGCACGAAATATTTTTAATTTTTTTCCCTTCAAAAAAGTGAATGCCGCAGGATAAGGTGACAATCCCCTTACAAGGTTATAAATTTCATCGGTATTTTTCTTCCAGTTTATCTCGCAGGTTTCATTAGATATTTTTGGTGCATGCTGTAAAGGCATTTTTTCCGCTGGTGAACTTTTAATAGTAGCCTGTGGTATCTCCTGCAGCTTATTTTCAGCAAGGTTCTGTATTGTTTTCAATAACAATCCGGCCCCAATTTCTTTCATGCGGTCATATAATTCACCGGCAGTTTCCGTCTCTCCTATTTCAATTTCTTTTTTCATGAGAATATCACCGGTATCTATTTCGTGTTTCAGTTTAAAAGTGGTGATTCCTGTTTTTTTCTCTCCGTTAATAATAGCCCAGTTAATGGGAGCTGCACCACGGTATTGAGGTAATAAAGATCCATGAAGATTGATAGTGCCCATTGGCGGCATGTTCCATACTACTTCCGGCAACATACGAAAAGCAACCACAATTTGCAGATCGGCGTTGAGAGATTGAAGTTCACTTATAAAATCCGGTCTCTTCAATTTTTCAGGCTGCAAAATTTTAAGATTTTTTGCCAATGCAAGTTTCTTCACATCGCTTTCCGAGATTTTAAGTCCACGCCCGGCAGGTTTATCAGGTGCGGTAATCACAGCTACTACATTGCAGCCATTTTCCAAAAGTTTTTTTAAAGAAGGAACGGCAAAATCAGGTGTTCCCATAAAAATGATACGGAGGTCTTTCATGCTAATTTTTCCCGCCTTTTTAATTTATATCTTTATTCAAAATCTTTATACAACAAATATTTTTTTCTTATTTTTTTAAAATTATCCAGTTGAGGTCCCCAGCTTTTCCTAATCTCATCTTCTGATATACCATCTTTTATTTGCTGCATCAAAATATCATTTCCGGCAAGCTGATTAAAGTGATCGGATTTTAAAAAGAAATTTTCTTTGTCAGGAAATAATTTATATGCCTGAATTATCCACTTAAGCTGAATTCTATTATTTACTTTTTTTAATACCTGTGAAGGCTTGCCGGAAATATTCCACCCATAGCAAACTCTCCCATTTAGTTTAGGGCTGGTGGCTCCTTCCCTTGGCCTTGGGATAAACGAGATTAGATTTTTTGGAAGTGAAGGGTGGCCGAATATTTGAAAAGGTTTATCGGTACCCCGGCCTTCACTCAATACTGTTCCTTCAAAAAAACAAGTAGAAGGATACCAGTAAATAGATTGTATTGAAGGAAGATTAGGTGATGGTTTTACCGGCAAAATATATTTACTGCCGTGGTTGTAATTCAAACATTTTATTACAAGGAAATGAAAAGGGGTATCAACTGAATTTTCAGCATGCTGATAATAAGAATATTTTTTATTGGATGCATCATTCAACCATTTCTCCCCTGCTATCATAAATGCATATTCACCTATCGTCATTCCATACACTATGGGTACCGGTTGCATGCCAACAAAGCTTTTGAATTTTGGTTCAAGAACCGGGCCGTCAACATAAAATCCATTTGGATTAGGGCGGTCAAGGATAAGTAGCGGCTTCGAATTTTCACATGCCGCTTCAATATAATATTCTAATGAAGAAATAAAAGTATAAAATCTTGATCCTACATCCTGTATATCAAATATCATTATATCAATTCCTTTCAGATCTTCTTTAGTAGGTTTGTTATGTTTTCCATAAAGGCTTACTACTTCAATGCCTGTTTCTTTATCTGTAAAATTTTCAACTCTCTCACCATCAGCAACGTTGCCCCTGAAACCATGCTCAGGCCCAAAAATCCTAACAACTTTTACTCCCCTTTTAAGAAGAGTATCTACAAGATGCGCACCTTTCACCATTGAGGTTTGGTTTGCAAATATGGCAACGGTTTTACCTTTCAGCAAAGGAACATATACATCCATTCTTTCAGCGCCTGGAATTATTCGTTCTTGCGCAACACAGCGAATAACAGGAATTATCAGCCAAAAAATAAAAATTAGATTTCTTTTCATGCGACAAATTTCAACAAAGTTTTTTTATACAAATCAGTTTAGCCAGGACGTTTAAGCAAAACAATGTGACGATAATTAACTTTTGACATCGGGTTAATTGAAAAAGCGGCCGCCTTAGCTACCTTCAAAGGCTATTATGGAGAAGTTGCACTAGGCTCCTTCTTTTTCAACAAAATCTTTCTAATTGATGCCATGCATTTAAATATTGTTCCTTCTCCTTTAGGAAAGTCTTGGAATGGGCTTTTAATATTCCATCTTTCTTAGGCTTGGCGCTTTAAACCATGTTGCAACAACCACTAATAAAGTCATACTGCCTCCTATTACTACTGATTGAATAGTCCCAAAAAGTTTTGCCGTTACGCCACTTTCAAATTGACCTAATTCATTACTGGAATTTACAAACATGGAGCTTACGCTAATAACCCTACCGCGCATGTTATCTGGTGTTTTTAACTGTGTAATAGTGCCTCTAACCACTACGCTTATCCCATCCAGTATTCCTGATATTAAAAGTGCGGCAAATGATAAAAAGAAAACTTTAGAGATGCCGAAGACGATTATACAGATACCAAATCCGGCTACTGCTATTAACATCTTTTTTCCATGGCGTCGCTTCATAGGAAAGAGTGTAAGAATGATTACAATTATAATTGAGCCTAAGTCTGCAGCACCATTTAAAAAACCAAAACCTTCAGGGCCTACTTTTAGAATATCACGAGCATAAATCGGGATAAGTGCAACAGCCCCACCAAATAATACCGCAAAAAGATCCAATGAAAATGCACCAAGTAATTCTTTTGTTTTGATAACGAACACCAAACCTTCCTTTACACTTTCCCATGTGCGTACAACTCCTTTTATGTTAGAGGCAGGCTTAGGATTCACCTTAAATAAAAAGAAAAATGCAATAATAATAAAGCAGCTTATTACGATAAGTGTTCCCGTAATACCAAACCAGGCAATTAAAAAGCCGCCGCCTGCATGACCGGTTACAGAAGCAGAAAGCCATGTGCCCTGGCTCCATGTAGTCGCATTTTGCAAATCATTCCTGGGAACAATATATGCGATCATTGCTCCAAATACAGGACCGGTAAATGATCGTACAATACCGGTACAAAAAATCACAATATAAATGCATATAGCAATCCAATGGTGGCTAAAATGGCTTGCTATATACCGGCTCGAAATAAAAACTAATATACAAATCGCAATAAAATAAAGTATAACCCCTTTAAGAAGTAATTTTCTTTTTTCGCTCTGGTCAATTACATGTCCTGCATAAAGCGCGAGTGATACAGCGGGAATTACTTCAGAAAGGCCAACAAGTCCTATCGCAAATGGATCATTGGTTAGCTGGTAAATCCACCATCCTACAACGGTTCCCATCATGCGAAGGCCCATAATAAAAATAAACCTCCCTTGTAAAAGATTACGATATTCCGGTATTCTAACAGCGATAAAAGGGTCATTCTTTCCTTCATTCATTTGAAATGTTATTTAAGGCAGTATTAAATAATGCTGGGTGTCATCATAATCTTTGTCAAGAGCATCTAACACTGCCTTCAAATGTTGTTCATTTCCTAAAAAATCTGCTGTAGAAGCATCAATAAATAATGTTTTAATATTATGCTGTTTTATATATTGAGTATAAGTCTCCTGCAAAGAAAAAAGATATTCTGACGCAATTGCCTGCTCGTAAGTGCGGTTGCGTTTTCTAATATTTTCTTTTAATTTACTTACAGGTGCATGCAGGTATATCAGGAGGTCTGGCTGAATCAACTGTGGACTCATAATATCAAATAGTTTCTGATATAATAAAAATTCCTCATCGGGTAGATTTACTTTAGCGAACAAAAGACACTTGGTAAAAAGATAATCTGAGATAGTTACATTCTGAAACATATCCTTTGTTCGTAACAAATCTTTCAACTGTTTATATCTTTCAGCCATAAAAAACAGTTCCAATGGAAAAGCATACTGCTGCTGATTTTCATAAAACTTTGGAAGAAAAGGATTGTCTGCAAATTCCTCCAAAATTAATCTCGCGTTTAAGTGCTTGCTAAGTAAATGAGCGAGTGTAGTTTTGCCTGCACCAATATTTCCTTCAACTGTTATGAAATTATATTTCATGCTTTATTTATCATTGCCAGGCATAAAGCTCAACAATATTTCAGAAGCTCTATTTTGATCCCTTGGAAAAAAATTCCTATCCAAAAATAACGACTGAAAACTTAAATAATTTAAATGAATTTAGAAGCTGATTTAAATTTGTTGATAAGATTATAAGCTGCTAACAGGTGCGACCTTCAGCATGTCTTTGCATGTGGATAACAATTCTTTTACACTTTTCCTGAGGTGGGGATGAATCATGTGAGGAGATAACTCATTAAGAGGTTCCAGTACAAAACGACGGTTCGCAATTTCTGCGTGTGGGATTATAAGCCCGGGCTTATTGATTATTTCTTCATTGAAAAATAATATATCTATATCAATGATCCTTGCTGCATTTTTAAATGTTCTTACCCTGCCCATTTTTTCTTCAATCTTTAAAATCTTCTGCATTATATCTTCTGGCGAAAGTTTAGTTTTAATAATGTGCGCCTGGTTATAAAAATCAGGTTGGTCATTATTACCCCATGCGGCGGTTTCATATATTGAAGATGATTTTTCAATTTTTCCTATTTCATCTTCAAGAAACTTCTGTGCATTGCCGAGATTAATCAACCTTTTTCCTAGGTTACCGCCAGTAAGTATATATACTGTATTCATTGAAATT
>DASYOM010000150.1:0-5009 GCA_036007765.1 Chitinophagaceae bacterium
CCTTATACTACACCTTCAGGTAATATGCACGGCATGCCACTTACTGCATCCATAGCAGAAGACAACGAGGAAAGCAAAGTGCATGAGCCTGATGAAAAAACAAAAAAACAATGGGAACAATTAAAACAATTTGGAAAAATCTCTCCAAAAATTTTACCGGAGGATATTGTTTTCATATCATTAAGGGATTCTGAAAAAGAGGAAAAACACCTCATTGAAAAATATGAAATGAAAGTAATAACGACTGCGGAATTACGAAGGAAGGGTCCGGAGAATGTTGTAAAGGCTTCGCTTCGCTACCTTAGTGAATGTACCGATATTTATGTAAGTTTCGATGTTGACTGCCTTGATTCTTCCATCACAAAAGGAACGGGAACTCCTGTAACCAATGGCTTAAGGGAAAGAGAGGCGGAAGATCTTGTGAGCAAGTTTATGCAAAACAGGAAGATTTGTTGTTTTGAAATTACTGAGGTAAATCCTACTCTGGATAGAGAAAACCTGATGGCGGAAATCGCATTTAATATTTTGCAGCGAAGTGTGAATGTACTTATGATGAACTAGATCCGACATGCATTAATTTTTATAAAACTCTTTTAATTTCCATCAATAATTAGTTAGCGTTTTGTTTATATAAAATCCGGTGATAAAAAAGTATAAGCGATTTTTATGAAAAAAATTTTCAATTTGATTTTTGCAGTTGCAGCAGCTTTATCACTATCTGCTCAATCATTACAAAGGCCTAAATTAGTTGTAGGGATTGTAATAGATCAGATGCGGTGGGACTTTCTGTATCGTTATTACAACCGCTATGCTGACGATGGCGGATTCAAAAGATTAATAAGCCAGGGATTCAGTTGCGAAAACACGTTTATACCCTATGCACCAACCGTTACCGCTTGTGGGCATGCAAGCATTTATACCGGTTCAGTTCCTTCAATAAATGGCATAACAGGAAATTTCTGGTGGGATTATAAATTAAACAAAAGCGTTTATTGCACCGAAGACAGTTCAGTAAAAACCGTTGGGAGCAATACAACAGCAGGAGCGGAAAGCCCAGGGAATTTATTAACCACCACCATTGGAGATGAATTAAAATTGGCTACTAATTTTCAAAGTAAAGTAATAGGTGTAGCATTGAAAGACCGCGCCAGTATATTACCTGCAGGCCATAACGCTAATAGCGCTTACTGGTTCGATAGCAAAGCAGGAGTATGGATCACCTCTGATTATTATATGAAAACTATTCCCGGTTGGGTAAAAAAATTTGATTCAAAGAAAATGATTGATTCCTTTTATAATTCAGGATGGAATACTTTGTATCCTTTGAATACTTATAAACAAAGTACCGCTGATGAAAACACTTACGAGAGTAAGCCATTTGGTAATTCATCAAAGGGATTTCCTTATAATTTAAAAAGCAACGCCGGTAATAATTACAATATTGTTTTGGCTACACCTTTCGGCAATACGCTCACAGCGGAATTCGCAAAACAAGCAGTAATAAATGAGCAATTGGGTGCAGATGCGATTACAGATTTACTGGCTGTAAGTTTTTCATCACCTGATTATATCGGTCATTCATTCGGGCCAAATTCAGTAGAGCAGGAAGATGATTATTTAAGACTGGATAAAGACCTCGGTGATCTTTTAAATTTTCTTGATAACAAAATTGGAAAGGATCAATACATTGTTTTCCTGTCTGCGGATCACGGAATAGCTCATGTGCCAGCGTTCGCAAAAGATCACAATATTCCTTCGGGGAGTTTAGATTTTAAAATTATTTTCGATAAAATGCAAGCGGGGTTAAAAGAGAAATTTGGCCAGGATAACCTTATCCTTGATATTGCTAATTACCAGGTATCCCTTAACCTTGCTTTAATAGCTTCTTCATCATTAAAAATAACTGATATAAAAAACTGGATCATTAACTACCTTTCGAAGCAGGCCGGGATCGACAGGGTAATTGATATGGATGATTTCAATAAAGTTCCGCTAAATGCAAAAGTGAAAGAGATGCTGGCTAACGGTTACTACCCTGCAAGGAGCGGGCAGATACAAATGATTTTACAGCCACAATGGCTCGAGGGATTTGGAAATGGTGGAACAACACATGGGCTATGGAATCCGTATGATTCTCATATTCCATTGCTTTGGTACGGATGGGGAATAAAGCCAGGTAAAACTAACAGGGAAACGTACATGACGGATATTGCTCCTACCCTGGCAGCGCTTCTTCATATTCAAATGCCCAGTGGCACTGTTGGAAAAGTAATACCGGAAATTTTTAAATAGCATTTGCAGAACATAAGATGTTTTCTTATTTTTCTATATAACCCCCGGATTACACTCAAAACAATTCAAGATGAAAAAATTTTGTTGCATTATTTTTTTATTGGCTCTGCAACATAGTTTAAGTTTCAGCCAGCATTCTCCTTTAAACAGCCAGGTATTTTTTCTTGATGACAATCTTATTGAAGTCAGCTTTACCACAGACATTAAAAAATTAAGAAACGACAAAAAAACTCCTACCTACCAACCTGCTACTATTTCAATGAAATTTTCTGATACTTTAACGATAACAGAAGCAATTCGTGTAGAACCAAGAGGCGTATATAGAAAGCAAAATTGTGATATGGCTTCATTGATGCTGAATTTTAAAAATCCTTCATCGCCAAAACTATCTCCTTTGAAGAAACTCAAATTTGTAGGAGGCTGTAGGAGTGGTTCGTCTTATGAAGAATTAGTATTGAAAGAATATTTGGTTTATAAGATTCAGAATTTTCTGTCTCCCATGAGCTTTCGTGTAAGGCTGTTGCATATAACTTTTAATGACAGCAGGGGAAAGGTAAAACCCTTTACAGAATATGCGTTTCTTTTAGAGGATATGAATGATCTTGCATCGCGAAATAATTGCGTTGAAATTAAGGTTAAAAATTTTTTTACAGAGGCCACCAACAGGGAGCAAATGACCTTTGTGAATTTGTTTCAATATATGATAGGAAACACCGACTGGTCAATTCCAAATCTTCATAACATGAAGCTAATGGTACCTAAAAATGATACGCTTGCAAAGCCACTTTCGATCCCATATGATTATGATTATTCCGGGCTGGTGAATGCCAGCTATGCAGTACCTGCCGAGGGGCTTGGTATAGAATCAGTGTCGCAAAGATTATATCGAGGCTTTTCACGCAGCTACGATGAATTAAAAGTAGCGATAGAAGTGTTTAAAGAAAAAAAAGAAAGCATTATGTATTATGTTGATCATTTTGAATTATGTAGCACAAAGTGCAGAAAATTAATAACCGCATACCTCAATGATTTTTACGAAACCGTAGGTAGTAAAAAAAAGATAGAATCTATTTTCATTATGAATGCCCGTACGGAGTGAATTTAAAATAATGATGCTATCACATTACCTCCAATCTTGCTGTTTCTTCAACTCCCGTATCTAAATCTTTCACTTTTAAATAATAGATCCCCGGCATCGGCTTCTGCGGCCATTCTATATTAATAGAACCATCCTGGCTGAGAGAATATTTTTTTTCAAAAATTTTCCGGCCTGTTGTGTTGACTAATTTAACTTCATAGCTACCCTCTGTATTTTTTGCAAACTGAATATTAACACCGGATACAGATGGATTTGGATACAAAGAATATTTTACACCTAAATTTTTATTTATAGCAACACTCCTGATGGTTTGCGCATAGGTGTTTTGAAAATTTAGAAAGAATGGTAAAACTCCAAAAATAATGAGGTAAAGTTTTTTCAAAGGAATAGATTTAGTTAATAATTTGGATTCATCAGCTACTATGAAATTACACTTTTCCCAAGTGCGCATCAACAGGAAAAATACCTGTTTAACACTACGGTAAAAACATCATAAAATTTTATTGGAAAGGTTATTCAAGTACTATCTTAACAGGAAGCAATAACTGGATGGGCCGGGTTGACAAAATATTTAAAAGAAATATTTCAGGAAATGTACTCAGAGAAAAAGACTAAGAAAGAACTTATTATAGTCCCATCGGAATATCTTTCTTTTGCCGGTTTCTTGCAAGAGATGGATCCATTTCAATTGCTTTATCGCATATCTTCTTGCCTTTTTCTTTTTCACCTTTCTTCTGAAAAACCATACCGGCCATAAACAATGATGAGGCATCTTTTGGGTTGAGCTCAAGCAGTTTTGAAAAGTAAAGCAACGCATCATCATAACGCTTTGTATCATACATAGCGTTTGCAATATTGTTGAGCAACTCTTTATTATTTGGTTTTTTATTCAACACTTCAATAAGTGTTTTGACACCATTCACGGCGTCGCCTGTGTAAATCTGCGCAAAACCGAAATTTTCATAAAACTCATTCGATTTAATATAACCGGCACCAGTAGCCTGGTTAAAATATTTCAGGGCATTTTTATAATCTTCCTGGCTATAGTAAATAAGGCCAAGCTCGTACATCCATGCATTTCTTGATGGATCAAGAGCTATTGCTTTTTGATATTGAGGAATAGCGTTTTTTTCATTTTCGAGCTCAAGATAAGTGCGGCCCAGCGTATATGCGGCTTCTGCATCTTTATCGTTTTTTGCAACAGCTTTTTGCAGATAGCTTTGTGCCTTTGCATAATCTTCAGTTTGATAATAACACATTCCCAAAATGCGATCAACATCATCGCAGGCAATGCACTTTTGCGCAAATTCAATTGCTTTTTGAAACTGGCGATTATTGAAATATAACTCAGCCATTTGTTTAATAACTTCAGGATTGGATGGCTGCAATTCGTAAGCTTTTGTAAAATTTTTCTGCGCATCATATATTTTGCGCATCTCGAGATTTACCTTGCCGTTTTCAATATAAGCCTCCACATAATCCTGCCTGAACGCAATTGACTTGTCGAAATTCTTTCCAGCAACTGCGAAACGGCGGGCGTCTTTCTCTTCCATTCCTTTTGTGAAATAATACGATGCGCTATCCGCATTTTGCGAAAACACAACGGATGAAATAAAAT
>DASYOM010000151.1:0-6703 GCA_036007765.1 Chitinophagaceae bacterium
TGGTAACTCCGGAGTGAAACCTGTATAATTAGTAAAAAGAAAAGGATTTTGTGCACTTGCATAAATCCTGATATTTCCCGCATGTAAGAAATTTGTTTTTGGCAAAAATGTATAACCTAATGTAAGATTGTTTACTCTTACAAAAGAGCCCGATTCCACAAAATAATCCAAGGGTGGAATTACCCCGTTAAAGGCACGCGGGTATTTGTTTTCATTGCTGCCGGGCTGCCACCTCTTAATAGCAACATCATATTCCACATTATAGTTTCCACCAGTTCTTACTCCTTTTTTAGCATTGTAAACCTTATTGCCTGCATTACCATAAATATCAAAACTAAAATCAAACTTATTCCAGTTTAAAGATCCATTAAATCCTCCATAAAATTTAGGTTGGTAAGAACCTGCATACACCCTGTCATTGTTATCAATAATACCATCTTTATTTACATCTACAATTCTAAAATCACCGGGTTGTGCATTAGTGATATGCGGATAGTTAGCAGTATCACTGGCCGTCTGAAAAATGCCATCTGTTTTATAAACCCAGAATGAACCGATTGGTTGTCCCACAACAGTGGCTGTAGCCTGGTATCCATTATTTAAACTTCCGTAATAGAGCGCTTTTCCAAGCCCTATATTTTGAACAACGTTTTTATTAAAAGTTACATTCCCATTCAAAGTGTATTTTGTATGGTCGTTAATTTGTCCTTTCCAGCCAAGTGATATTTCGACTCCCCGGTTTAATATGTTGGCAGCATTGGTTAAAAACTGGCTCCCAAAACCAATGTCCGTTAATGGAATAGTAAATAAAGCGTTGGTAGAATTTTTACTGTAGTAATCAATTTCACCAGTAAGCCTGCTATCTAACAAAGAAAATTCAACGCCTATATCAAGCTCTTTATTTTCTTCCCATTTTAAATTGGGATCAATAATTCCTACAGGGATTGCACCGTTAATCCTGTTGCTTCCAAAATAAGCATATAAGTATTGGGTTGGCTGAAGAAAAAATTGCCCGGGCGAAATTGCATCATTGCCTACCACCCCATAGCTGGCCCTTAGTTTCAGATTATCAAATATTTTTTGATGGCTCATAAAATTTTCTTTGGACACTATCCATCCAAGGCCAAGAGCCGGAAAATTTCCCCAACGATGTTTAGAAGAAAAATTACTGTTGGCATCTCTGCGGAAAGTGGCATTCACTAAATATTTATCCAGGAAATTATAATTAGCCCGAAAGAAATAAGATTCCCTTTTAAAATAATTTCCTATGGGTGACCGCAAATTTTGTTGCCCGCCGGCTGTATCAGAAAAATTTAATTTCCATTGTGATTTATCATTGGCAATATTGTTCTTTGAAGAATTTTGTGCCCAGCCATTTCTTCGTTCGGAAGTATGCCCGGCTGTCAATACCAAATGATGATCGTTTCCAAAATTTTTAGTGTAAGTAAAATAATTATCCCATGTCCATTGGTAAATACTATCGGCATTGTAATTAAGATGTGTTACTTCATTTTTTTGGGTAGAGCTTACTGTGTATACTGGTGTAAATATTTGCCCGTTGTTTTGTTCAGCATCAATACCAAAGGATGAGCGGAACGATAAATCCCTGGTTATTTTATACTCGCCCCACAAGCTTCCTTCAGCACGGTTTCCATAACTTTTATCATTAGTAAAATCTAATGTGGCGAGAGGATTTCCTACATTACTTTTTTCAGTAAATCCATAAGTGCCGTCGGCATTTTTTGCATTGTAAATTGGCGCTGCAATGTAAGCCTGTGTAAATACACCATAAGGTTTATTGTTAGAAATATAATGAGAAAAAGAAAGATTATTTCCAAACTTTAATTTAGACGTTACAATGAATTCATGATTGTAACGCAAAGTAATTCTGCTGTAATCATTTCCTTCCAAAACACCCTGCTCTTTAAGATAACCGCCGGAAAAGAAAAACTTATATTTATTTTTTCCGCCACTAACAGATATGTTGTGATTTTGAATAATCGCAGGCCTCGTTACTTCACTATACCAATCGGCGCTTCCTGTAATATCGGCACTTGTAATATTAGGCGCCCCTGCAGCGTCATTTGCATACACAGTAAATAAATTTGGCCCAGCCAGTTTAACAGTATGCACCAACATTTTTACACCTCCATATCCATTATAATTAACCGTGAGCTTTCCTTTAACTCCTGCTTTTGTAGTTATTAAAACAACACCATTAGCCGCTCTTGCGCCATAGATTGCGGTTGAGGAAGCGTCTTTCAAAATATCAACAGAAAGGATATCAGCGCTGTTAATATTCCTGATATCATTCGTGATAATTCCATCTACAACATATAGCGGATCGGCGCCACCAAGTATAGAGCCTACCCCTCTTATTCTTACATTTGGAGTGCTGCCTGGTGCGCCACTGCTAACTATTTGTACACCTGCTACCTTTCCCTGGATGGCTTGTGTGGCTGTTAATACAGGCACATTGGCAATTTCAGAACCTTTAATACTTGCCGAAGACCCGGTTAAATCTTTTTTACGTTGTGTACCATAACCTATCACTACTACCTGCTCCAGTTCTTTGGCGCTTCCCAATAATACCACAGAAATATTAGTACGGCTATTTAAGGAAATAATTTGTGCAGCATAACCCAAAGAGGAAATTTCAAGTTTAGCATTCGGGCTACTCACCGTTAAAGAAAAATTTCCTGAAGAATTAGTTGCTGTTCCAGTACTTGTACCCTGCTCCTGGACCGTAACGCTTGCAAGGGGTGCGCCGTTTGAGCCAGTTACCGTGCCTGCAATAGTACTCGCTTGTGCAATAACTTGTGAAGGAAGAAAAGCAATAATTAGAATTAAAAAAAGCAAGAGGCAGGCTGATAAAAATTTTGAAGAATGAATGGTGATTTTAGCAATCATACATAACTGTGTTTAAAGAGAATATTGAAATGAGAATACCTGACTGTTAGCATATTAAAGACAATTAAAATTATGATTTTGATGCATAATTCCATTTTATATTTTTTTGGATAAAACTTTAGAAAAAGTTTTACGATTAGAAATTTTACGAAATCCAATTACAAAAAAATTAATAAATTTATTATAACAGTTACAGATTTTCAGTACGGCATCCCAATGTGAAATAATCTTTTTTGTTGAGAACAATAATGAAAATATGAATGTAGAAATTAACCAGGCAATGCTTGATTATAATGGTTACGAAAATCCGGTAATGGTATTTCTGAAGAAAATTCATCGCTAAAGAATTATTTTAATTTTAGAATGATACTACTTTGAAACGGCATACACTCGTCCAATTATATGATCTGCTTCCTGAGAATGAAAGAATAATAGTTGATGTACTGCGGCAAATAATAATTGAAAATTTACCGCCGGAATGCAAAGAAAAAATTTCTTATAATGTTCCATTCTTTTATGGCAACAGGGGCCTTTGTATAGTTTGGCCTGCAACCGTACCGAGAGGTGGAATTAAAGAAGATGTTTTGCTTGGATTCTGGTATGGCAATCAGCTTAATGATGTTGACCATTATCTTACTCACGGAACTAACAAACAAATCTTTTATAAAATTTATAAATCTCCCGAAGAAATTGATGACGCTGCGATTGTGAAATTATTAAAAGAAGCAGTGAGAGTTGATAAGGGCACGTCTCCTATTGTTTTTAAAAGACTGAAGAGATAATTATAACACCGAACTTGTTCCTGTATTGCAAGATATGGAATTACATCCCATATTTAGAAGGAGTGTAGTAAGCCAAAGCAGGAGAGTATTAATTAACATTCCCCTGACATTTGAGAAGGCTTCATGATTACTATTAATAAAAAATATTTATCATTTAGTGGCTATTAATGCTGAAGATGCTGATTAAAAAGTGAGCAAGAAACGGGTTTAATAGCTCTTTATGAATTTGTAATTTTGTCTTTATTAAATCACAAACAATGAAATCGCAAAGAACTTTATTTGATGACGTTATCAATATTGCTCCGACAACTCCTGTTTTAAATAAATCCATTGTAAAACAACTGCGAAAACCTTGCTATCATAAAACAATTTTGTTAAGTTATAATGCTGCATCATGAAAGAAGTGCTGTTAAAAATGAAAGGCCTGTTTGCGGGAAAGTGGGTAGGGGAAGGCTTTGCAAAATTCCCTACAATTTATGATACTGCTTACACGGAGCAGCTTGAATTTATACCTGATGAGTATAAAGATGCCATATTCTACCGGCAGAAAACTTTGTATAAAAACAACACGGAGAAAAATGGCCATACTGTATTTTGGGATACGGGCTTCATTATATTGAAGGAAGATAAGATCGTATTGAACAGTGTGCAGGTGGGAGGACGTATAGAATCTTATGAACTGGCGGCGGCGATTGACGAAAAGTTCATTTTTAATAGTGTTGCCATCTTAAATGATCCTAAGTCAGTAAGGTCGCAAAGGATATATAAACCTGGCGGCGAAAATTTTCACTATGAAATGAACATGGCTACCCACGATGCAGATTTTCAAAATCATTTAAAGGCCGGGTTGAAAAAGAGTGACTTTAAATAATTGTATTAATTGATAACAATCTCTTTATGTAATGACTATTACCATTAAAATTTAAAAGATGAAGACACAAGTAAAAACTGCTAATGCACCCAAATTGATAGGTCCTTTCAGCCAGGCAATTATTGCTGGCAACCATGTATATATATCTGCACAGTTTGCACAAAACTTTGCAACCGGCGAATTGGTTCTGGATAATATTGAGGCTGAAACTATCCAGGTGATGGATAACTTAAAAGCGATCCTGGCTGAGGCAGGGGTCGATTTTAGCAACGTGGTAAAATGCAGCATTTTTTTAAAAGACATGCAGGATTATACAATTGTAAATAAAATATACGGCTCCTATTTCAGTGAGCCTTTCCCTGCCCGTGAAACCATACAGGTTGCTGGTTTACCCAAAAATGTAAATATTGAAATATCGGTAATTGCGGTAAAGAATTAACATTCCAAAGCATTCGCAAATAAAAGAACACAGGTACGAAAACCCCACAGGAAAATTCTTTGGAGGCGACCGTTGAGCCGATTACTAAAGCTGAGTAGCGAAACAAAAGTTGATGCTGTGTTTTGTCAGCCAGTTTTTTGACATTTGTAATAAGCAACTCTAACCAAAACGGCTTCCTTACTGAACTTCGCTCTGTAATCCAAAGGAGATTGGCCTGTTATTTTTCAAAAAACTTCTCTGAACGCTTTATCATCTGAATAGAGGGACGGGGGATTTTATTTACACGTGTATTGTATGTCAGCTTCCACATATTCTAAACTCGTATACCCTATCGACATAAATTCCATAGTACCTGTATTCGGAACAATCTTTATGGGCAGACCATAGTTGTTATAAGTATATGAGGCTGTTGCCGGGTTATTGATACTATAATCTTTATCAAGGAACATCCATATTTTATTAGTTCGGTGAATATTTATCTTATTGTCATGCGGTATACCTGCCAGGTTACCATGTTGATCATAAGTATAAGTGCTGGTTAAAACGCGGTCTCCAAATACTTTTATTTCCTTACTGACCCGGTTTTTTGAATCATATTCATAAGTAATAATTTGAATTTGCGCATGTCCACCAAGCGCTGGTTCTCCATTAACGATGGTAGGAAAAATATAAGAAGAATCTTTAATAATCCGGTTAAACGAATCATAAAAATACCTGTCCCAGCTTTCCACACCGTACTCAAGATTATTAATATCAAAAGCCCCGATCAAATCGGTAAACCTGTTGTATTTATCATATCGGAAAATAAAATTCGGGTAACCTGTGGAAGAATGTGGATGACGTATTCCTGTAACCGGGTTATTTAATAGATTATAAGTAAAAATCATAGTGTCAGGAACCAAATAAGAGTTTAAGTAACTAAATTGTTTTATTTGACAAAAACCCTGCTCTGCATAGGGATGATTTTCCAAAAAATTCACAGCTTTCCTGCAACCCTGTAAAATTAATAGAGACACTATTATGGCCATACAAACATTGAGATATTTTTTCATAAAAAAAGTTTTAAATTTTATTACAGCAGCGTATTGCTTAATCGATCTCTGAGTTACTTTGAATTCTTAATAAGTTTATATTTTGATGAATTGTTATTTAGCATGATATGATCTGTCAAGTCCCCATCAAATACGGCTGGGTAACATACGAGCGGACATTTACCGGGTTGATTACTTCGTAGAAGTGACCGAGGTATTGCAGCGAAGCCGGACAATCGTTTTTTTTTCATAATCAACTTTTAAAGATTATAAAATAGCGAAGATGATGGATGAAATTTCTTTATGGAGAAGGAGGGAATGTAATAGTACTAACTTTTTTTAATGAGTCAAAATGATTTTGTAAGAATTTTCATTTTTAGTTAAGGGTGTCGAGGTAAAGAAAAAAATTATCTAAAAGTGTTGGAAGATAAGCGAAAATTTTTGACAGGATTGAATAACGATCCTGAATTAGGTGAAAGTATTATTCGCTGGCAGATTTACCAGATTGATCTTGAAGAAGAGCGCATTAAATTGTTTTAATGGTTGGGTTACCAGATCTGAACTCTTTTGTCTTTAGGTAAATAATTTGAATCGCCGGGCTGCACATTAAATGCTTCATAAAAATGCGGAGAGTTCATCAGCGGGCTGTTTACACGCCACATTGGTGGGG
>DASYOM010000152.1:0-8048 GCA_036007765.1 Chitinophagaceae bacterium
GCACTAATATTCAAAACCTGGATTTAAAATTTGAGTTATTTCCAAGTGCCGGTGAAATAGTATCCTTTGCCGCTTTTTATAAAAAAATAATTGACCCGATAGAATATGCGAGATCATTAAACTATAGTGACAGAAGTATACGATCGCTAAATACCGGTGATGCTTATGTAAAAGGAATAGAAGCAGAATTAAGAAAAAAGATAGACTTTATTCCTTTTGCACCGTGGCTGAAAAACGTAACGCTTTTTGCGAATGGCAGTTTGCTGGAATCGAAAGTTAATAGTATAGATATAAATACCATAGAATTCCAAACGGTTGCGGAGCACACCCTAACAGGGCAGCCAGATTACATTATTAACGCAGGAATTAGCATCGGGGCCTTTAGAAATACTTTTGAGACGACACTTAATTACAACCGCACGGGTGACTATGTTTATCAATTAGGCTCCGCGGCAAAAGTTGAAAAGCAATCTTATTTACCAACACCGGTTGCCCGGCTACTCGCCAGGGACCTGCTTGATCTTGTAGTAACCCAATCTTTATTTAAAAATAAATGTAAAATAAAGCTCAGTGCAGGTAATCTTCTGAACAAGCCCTATATTATTTACCAGGACACCAACGGCAATAAAAAATTTGATGCTCCTATTAAGGTTAAACCCTTTTCTGTAATGCCGGAAATAGACGCTGCTTATGAAAGCGGCATTGACGCCGTATATTTAAGCGTACAGCCGCAACGCACCTATTCTTTTTCCATCTCATATACTTTTTGATAAATTATGAATATGTTTCAGGATAAAAAAATCTCTATATGTTTTTACAGCTTTTTATTGATCATAACGGTTATGGCTGCCTGTAAAAAAGAATCTCCTTTTCAATATCGGTCAAAGCCGCAAATAATTATCCATGGTTCTGATAATCGCTTAAACAACAGCGAGGTTCATTTTGTAAAAGATACTGTATATGTTTTTGCTACGGATATAACTATACCCAATGGCCATACTTTATTAATAGACGCGGGCACACTTATTAAAGCTAATAATATAACCATAACTATTGAAGCAGGAGGTAAAATAGAAGCTACCGGATCCGTAGATGAACCCATTGTTTTTACTGCTAATTCTATAAAAGGTCATGCGGGGATAACCGAGTTTGAAGGTAGCTGGAGAGGAATTCAGATTTTTGGTAATGCTTCCGGACAAAGTTCCGGTACGCTTAGTTATGTAAGAATAGAATTTGCGGGCAGCAGTGCTTATTATCTGTCATCTGCAATATTATTAAGCAATGTAAGCAGCGAAACCGTACTTAATAATATACAGGTAAGTTATTCTTTCGCCACACCTTCTTTCACATTTACGGGCGGAAATTGTAATGCGTCCAATTTAGTTTCTTATGCTTCTGCAGGAGCGGACTTTATTCTTCAAAAAGGATACAAAGGCATGCTGCAAAATTTGCTGGCTTACCGGCATCCCGATTATGCTGAAGGCGAGCCCGATGGCATGTACATCAGGGACACTTCCACATCACCGGTTATCTCAAATCTTACTATGCTTGGCCCGGATTTAAAATACGGTATCAATCCTAGTTATATTGCAGGCCTGCCTTCTAAAAGAGCCGGCCTAATTACAGAAGGCGGTTGTAAATTCCATATCCGTAATTCGCTGTTATATGGATACCCCGCAAAATCATTTATAAACAGGACGGCCTATTATGGATATGGTTATTTTATTGATGGAACCAATACCGCCTTATCATTGAATAGTGGCGAGTCGGAATTATCTTACTCAATTATTTATCATGCGGATACTTCAGTCGCTTTTTATTTGCCGCCAAATGTATATCCTCCTTACACATCTGCAGATCTGAAAGATTTTTTATTACAACCGAAATTTAATAACAGCCTGGTTACAGACTCTTCGAAATTTATGTTTACCGATCCTTATAATTATTTTAGCGGCCTGCCAAATCCATTACCATTAACGGGCAGCTTTCTTTTAACGGGCGCTGATTTCAACGATCCAAATTATGCAGATCCTTTCTTTAATAAGGTAAACTACCGGGGAGCCTTAGGCGCAGATAACTGGATGCAGGGCTGGGTAAATTTTATCCCTCTTCAAACAGATTATAATAATTGAAATTTTAAATTATCTTCCGGCGATCAATAATCAATTATTGCCTCCTGTTGTTTATTACAGGAAATAAATCACCTGCTTTTTTCCAGGAACCTTTCCAGATTTTTCAGTTTATACTCCTTAAATGAATTAAAAAAATTTCATATAATTATTAACTAAAAATGTATTAAAATAGAAAAAAAAATTGTTAAAATATTTAACGTTAAGTTCTTTATTTGTTAATACACCGTTAAACGAATATGAGAAAACGAAATGTACTTTTACCGCCGCTATTCGAATGGCATCCAATCCATAAAAAAACCAGTTTTCACCTCATTAGAGTTAGGTAATACGTGATTTTAATCATGTATGTGATATCTTTTTGAAATTAAAAAAATTAAAAAATTAAAAATTAAAAAATGAAAAAAATAATATATTCGGCAATGGCTTTTGCAATCATTTTTGCAAGCTCTTGTAAAAAAAATCTTGATGAAACTCACAAATCATTTCAGTCACCAACTGTTGTATTAGACACATTGCAAGGTGTGATCACTGCGAACAGAACTGTTTCTACAAATGCCTATATTTTTGGGATAGTGTATGTACGCCCTGGTGTTACGTTAACTATTAACCCCGGAGTTACGGTTTATGGAAGCCAGAGCACAGTAGTTCCAGGCCCATCAGTGATTGGTGGTGTTTTTGACACTACTAATTTGCAAAGAAACAAGGGTACTTTATGTATCCAGACAGGCGCTAAATTAAATGCCGCCGGGGTGCTTGGTAATCCTATTATCTGGACTTCTGATGACAAGATTCCTGTTGGACAAAGGAAACTCGGAGACTGGGGTGGCCTGGTAGTGTATGGCCTTGCTACATTTCATAATGCAGCTGGCAATACAACAACTACGCGTTTTGAAGCCTTCGATCTTGTTCCTACACGACTTGAAAACTTCTACGGCGGATCTAATGACGCCGATAATTCCGGCACCATTACGTACAACCGTTTTGAGTTTGGCGGCGGAGTTGTAACTGCTGTAAACAAAGAAGTAAATGGCTTAACGCTTTGCGCTGTTGGTTGTGGAACTACTATTAACCACGTAGAAGTATTAAAGGCCGGTGATGATGGCGTTGAATTTTTTGGCGGCGCTGTAAATATTGACCACTTCCTGGTGTATGCTGCAAAAGATGATGACTATGATTTTGATGAAGGCTATCATGGCCATCTTCAATTTATTGTTAGTTACAGAGATACTACTGCAGATAATTCAGGATCCCACAATATTGAAGCTGATAATGATGCTGCTTTTTCAAACGTTATGCCCTATACTTCGCCTTTCATTGCTAATGCAACCTTGATTGGGCCTTTCGCTCAACATGATATTTGTAGCGGTACAGCTACTACAGCTTCCTATTTTGATGGTGCAGTGCTTGCGAGAAGAAGGGTTAGCTTAAAGCTGGTTAACTCTTATGTAATTGCCAATGCTATGCCGTATGGTTTAGTATTTACACCTACTACAGGTAACGGTAGTGGAAGTGCTCCGGTTTCAACATTGCTTGATCCTCCTTCTCTTGCTTTGCCAGGAAACGTTCAGGCGTTTAATATCTATCAAATCAATAATCCAGGTTTTGCTGGACTTGCGGTACAAAGCCCGATTGAAGGTAACCCTGTACCATGTGGTTTAGTTAACGATCCCATTCTTATAGCAAAATTATCCAGTGGTAATAATGGAAATAATGGTTTGAATACATACAACGATTTTATGTTAGGTGGTACACTTGAAAATACGGCTTCTACTCCTTTCTTACATACAGGAGTAGATTTAAATACTGTGGGTATACCTACACAATCATGTTCATTTAAATTTGTAAGTACAGATGAGCGTGGTGGAGTTACAACTACTGATAACTGGACTTTGGCTGGTGTAACTACAGGAACACCATGGATTTCTATAGCTATTCAATAAGTAGATAACTTTTTTCCTTTACATGTTTTAGAATAAAAGGCCAGCTAAAGCTGGCCTTTTATATGTTTTGAATTATCCGTTATTATTCTGGAAACCTCAATGGCATTATTGGATATTGTTCCTGCTGCTTTTGCATATAATCCCGGAAAAGGGAATTTGTGTAAATTGATTGCATTAGGTGTTCTGCATTTTTCGAATCCGTATTTTGTTCTGGTATGACAACTCTTTCGAGTTGGATAATTTCTTTAAAAAAAAACGAGGCGTTTAAGAGGAATATTAAATCCTTTAAACACCTGGTGGGCATAATTATTTTTTTTTAAATAATCCGGATCCCCGGGGAGCATAAAATAAAATGTATGGATCAAATTTCTTAAAAAAATTATAAGCCCATAATCTGCTTATGGATTCTAACAGGAATTGGCCAAAATTATTTAAGAGTATTCCGCCGAATAAAAACGTATCTTTTATTTTAGGCAACCTGCTTATTTCAAGGCTATTATAATTCCACTCTGGCATAGCCTGTGAGATTTTGTTATGTCGCATGAGCACTGCTTCCTTAACAAATTGTAATGTTTTACTATCAATAAGGCCTCCCTGGAAATCATACTCAACCTGCGCAGTTTTTACCGGGTAAGAAATCGGGTTTTCATATATCACTACCTCGGCGTCCGTGGATAGTCCAAATCAGTGAGTAAGCTCTTTAGAATTTTTCCATTGGAAGCCTGGCAAAAAATTGTATTCTTTGGCTATTACTACATACTCAAAAATCTTTGCCGTACTGCTTCCAAGTATATATCCAATAAGAGCGCCAACGAGTACATCGGACGGATAATGCTTACCCACATACACTTGTGCGTAGCTTGTCAACGCTGCCCAGATCCATAACCAGTTCCACTTTTTTCCTCTTAATAAATAGATGATCTAATACCAAAAAGTAGCCAGCGCAAAATGATTGACCGCATGGGTAGATGGCATGGAATAAATACCGCCACAATTCACAATGTTTCTTAAAAACTTATGGAGTGAGCCGTCAAAGCATGGACGTGCCCTCGCAAAAAACGGTTTTAGAATTTCAGGAGAAAGGGTATTTGAAAAACCAATTAATATTAGTGAGGATAATATTAACGGCCACGCTTTGCTGCCTGCTTTTTTGAATGCGTAAAATATTATGAACAGGTAAAGAGGTATTCACGTTAATAGATTTCTTAGAGCAAGCATAATGGGATCCAAAAAGGAATTCTGCGAATCATCATTAATAAGAATGAATCAGTAGCGTCTTGTTTAAATTAAAAGATTTTCAATTGATTATATAAAAGTTCTTTGACATCTTGATTGTTTTTCTTTTGAAGTAGTTGATTTATCTGGGTTTTGTCCAAAAGTGATGTGCCCAAAATCTGTAGAACTTCATAAGTTGAATACCCGGATTTAAGTTGCTGTTTGATGAGGGCAACTAAGGTGTAAGTAATTACTGCGGTATACACCTGCGTCTTTACTGCATTTTCGGTTCTGCCCCAAAATGTATTGATTTTGAGATGTTGTTTTATCCATTTGAAGAATAGTTCAATCTTCCAACGGTGTTTATATATTGCTGCAATTTCATCAGGTTTTAACAGCATATTATTGGACAAGAAAACAAAAGTTCTGTTTTGTTCTTTGTCATGAAATTTTATTCGACGGATTTTTTCGGGGTATCCCTGTAAAGAATAAAATCCTTTAAGATATCCTACCTGATCACATCGAACACCTGTTCTTTTATCAACTGAGGATGAATATATACGTTCAAACTGTAGGTTGTTTTTTGCTCTTATGACGAAGAAAGATTTTGCTTGATGTATAAAATACAACCGGTCAAAATCAAGATATCCTCTATCGAAAATATAGAAGCTGCCCGATTCGTAAGTTATCTGATCCATGGCATTGACATCATGCACAGATGCTGCTGTAACATGCATGAACACCGGAATAGAAGTGCGAACATCGTATTGAGTATGCAGCTTAACAGCGCCTTTAGCCCTTCGAAAAGTAGCCCAGCAAAAAACACTTAAACACAAATCAATGGTAGTAGAATCAAAAGCATACACAGCGTTGGAAAATGAAAATGCTGCTTCATCATCAAGTAAACAGATTTTTCTTGCTATCCCAATCAGATAATATGCATACTCCTGGTAAATACGCCAATCTCTTTTTTCATTGGCTTTGGCAAAGTTGGCTTTTGAGATACCTTTTCCAAACCCTAAATGATAAAACTTGGCAGGATGCGCATTGATGGTTAACGTTAAATCACTAGGCTTTCCCTATTACTTAGTTGTCCAAACATCATGCACATCATTTGATTCCAGCAACTAAAATGTCTGATTTTATAATTGCCTTTATAGTTAGTAACTATCCGGTCAAAGACCCGTTGAGGCAAAAAGCAACTGATTTGAGCAAATACATATTTTCCTTGATTCATGGCTCAAATGAAGCCAAAAATATCGGGGCCAAATTCAAATCGTCACCGTCTAAAAATCCCTTCAACGCAGACCAATCAAGAATTTCAAAGAACTTTATCTATTCTAAACAAGACGTTAATGAGAATGAATAAAACTTTATCCAGGTAGTTGATCCAATCGTGGAATGTCATAATCCATTTTCAAATAAAATAGATTATTGAAGTTATGGAAGTGTGAATAATAAATTATTATTTCATGAAGAATGTTATCGAAGTAATACAGCGTACATTAATGTAATGATTGCACTACTTTCCAGAATTTACAAGAGCAAAAAAAATGAAGTCTTTTACAGCTTCATTTAGTAACAAATAAATTACGCTATAGCAATTATTCTGCCCCTTCAGTTAACTTCCCATTGATAATAAAAGGAACAAATAGTTTGGTTGCTTTTTGTAACCTCTTGTCAAATTTTTTAGAATCTCCGTTATTATATTCTCCAAATGCATGGAGAAGCCTATCATAAACCACAATTTTTGCGTCCTTTTTAAGTAATTTTTTTGTTTTTTCTTTACCCGTCTTAACCATATGATAAAATTTTTGATGAATTAATTAACCTGAAATTAATACAATGATAACATTGGCAATGTTAAGTTTTAGAAGAAATAGATTATTTAAGCTGTTTTTTTATGAAAATATCATTTTTAAATCCTACAACAATTTAAGCGCTCATTGTGAAATATATATTCTACAAAAAAAACCGCCTCAATTGATTGAGGCGGTTTTAAATTCACATTTAGCTATTTATTAGTCAGCAGTTATTGTTTCACTACTTTCACTATTTGTTTTTTAGCTCCTTGTGCCACTTCTACAATGTAGATGCCTGCAGGTAATTTATTTCCCAGTTTAATAGTACTGTTGGCAGAGACGTTAGCCCTTCTTTCCAGAACCCTTCCGCTAATATCACTAACGGTTAGGTTGATCCGCTCCTCAACAGAGCTTCTGGTAGTTACTGTAAAGTAATCTGATGATGGATTAGGTGTAGCTGAAACCTTCAAACCTTTATTCATGGCAATTTCCATGGCATTTGCAAAATCAAAGTTAGGAGCATTAGGGAACACAGAACCGAAAGGAGATAAGCGGCTGCCGGGAATCGGCCCTTCAAATGCCCCCCCTGGTATGCTCCATGCTACAGAAAGGTAGTCAGGCCCAACGGATTCTTTATGCAAGGTTTCAATATAATACCTGGCACCTTTTACTAACCTGATTTGAGCAGATTTCTGAGTTGGATTATTGAAATATCCCCTGAACGGCACATAAGATTCGTTGTAGGCAATCAATACTTTATTGGCAGGATTTTCATCAGTGCTCAGCCACAGGCCATCCTGGTCATCACCGGCAATGTAGAATGTATAGTAACCGGTAACAGGAGCACAGATGTATCCCCTTACCCTTGCCCCATAATTATCCCCATAGTTAGGGCCATACTCGAAGCTGTTCAGAGTAGCCGTTACATCAGGGCTGTTAGGATACTTTGGAGAGCTGGT
>DASYOM010000153.1:0-38013 GCA_036007765.1 Chitinophagaceae bacterium
CGGTTTCGGATTGGTGAATATTCCTGTGAAGATGTACAGCGCTACCCAGTCAAGTAACCTAAATCTTGATATGCTGGATAAGAAGGATCATTCTAATATTAAGTTTCAGCGCATCAACGAAAAAACAGGCAAAGTTGTTGCCTGGGAAAACATAGTAAAGGGCTATAAACTTGACAATGATTATGTAGTTCTTGATGATAAAGATTTTGAAGCTGCGAGTGCTAAAAAAACAAAAACTATCGAGATATCTGACTTTGTAAAGGAGGAAGAGATCAGTAGTCTTTATTATGAAACTCCTTATTACCTGGAGCCAGATAAATCGGGCACAAGGCCATATGAATTGATAAGACAGGCGCTGATAAAAACTAAAAAAGTGGGTGTTGCCACTTTTGTTATGAGAAGCAAGGAAAGCCTTGCTATTTTGAGGCCGGACAATGATGTGATTGTTTTGAACAGGATAAGATTTGAAGAAGAGATAAGAGATACGGATGAATTGGTATTGCCAAAAGACACAGATGTAAAGCCAGCAGAATTAAAGATGGCTATTTCACTTATTGACCAGCTTACTGCTAAATTTGATATCTCTAAATACAAAGACACCTATAACGCAGAACTTTTAAAATTAATAAAGGCGAAAGCAAGTGGCAAACCCATTCAGATTCCGGAGATGAAAATTGTTCATAGTAAAACAAAAGATTTGATGGAACAATTAAAAGCAAGCCTTGAAGTAAAACGTAAAAAAGCATCCTGATGGCACTTTCACTCTATAATAAAAAAAGAAATTTTAAAGAAACGTCCGAACCATCGGGTAAATTAAAAAAATCCGAATCAAAACTTGCTTTTGTAATTCAAAGACATAAAGCGTCAAGACTTCATTATGATTTTCGGCTCGAAATGGATGGTGTTTTGAAAAGCTGGGCAGTGCCTAAAGGCCCTTCTTTAAATCCGAAAGATAAACGCCTGGCAATGATGGTTGAGGATCATCCTTACGATTATAAAGACTTTGAAGGGATCATTCCCCAAGGTAACTACGGCGGAGGTATTGTAGAGATATGGGATAGCGGAACTTATATCGACATTGACAACTCTGAGAGAGATGTAGCGATAAAAAAGCTAAAGGCCGGATTAAAATCGGGAGATTTTAAGTTCCAGCTTTTTGGTAAAAAATTAAAAGGAGAATTTGTATTAGTTAAATTAAAGGCCAAAGAAGATAATAGTTGGCTACTTATTAAACACAAGGATAAGTATGCAGTTGACACTGAGTATAGCAGTGAAGATGAAACGCTAAAAAATTCTCCTATAAATAAATGGCTTTCGGAAAATAAAAATCCAGTCAAAAAAAAAAGTACGTAGCAACCTCAATAAACAAAGGAAAAAAGCTTAACGCTTTTATGGAGCCAATGCTGGCAAAAGAAACCGAAGATCCCTTTGATGATAAGGACTGGCTTTTCGAAATCAAATGGGACGGTTACCGCGCAGTCACCGAGAAAAGTAAAAATAACATAGCACTCTATTCAAGGAATGGAATCACATTTGAATATACCTATCCTATTGTTGTAGAGCAATTAAAGCTTATAGAGCAAAATGTAGTTTTGGATGGAGAGATCGTAGTATTAAATGATGAAGGCCATCCCAGTTTCCAGTTTCTTCAACACTATTCTGAGAATACGGACCGCCCGATACAATATCATATTTTTGATCTTCTTAGCCTAAACGGCCACGATACTACCGGGCTCACTCTTGTTGAAAGAAAAGAATTACTTCAAAAAATTATTCCCGAAAATGAAGTGATCAAATACTCTGATCACATATTTGAACAGGGAAAATCATTTTTCAAAGTTTCAACAGATAACAATCTTGAAGGTATAATCGCAAAAAAAATAGATTCAAAATATTACCCGGGAAAACGTACTACGGAATGGCTCAAGATTAAAAATCATAAAACCCAGGAAGCAATTATTGCCGGCTATACACAGGCAGGAGGTTCACGAAAATATTTTGGGGCATTAGTTCTTGCTTCAAATAACGATAATAAACTTACTTATATAGGCCATACAGGCACGGGTTTCAGCCAGGATTCTTTAAAAGAAATGTATGAAATACTTCAGCCTCTTGTGCGGGAAGAATCACCATTTGATGAAAAAATAAAAACCAACATGCCTGTAACCTGGGTGAGGCCTGAATTAATATGCGAAGTAAAATATTCAGAAGTTACAAATGATGGGAAATTGAGGCACCCTGTTTTCATGCACTTAAGAGAAGACAAAAATTTAAACGAAGTAACAATGGCTAATTCCAAACCAGTAAAAAAATCAACAGCGAGAAACCCCAAAATAAAAGAAGAAAAAAAAGCTGTTGATAAAACGCCTATTGAAAAAAAAGTGGATAATGATAAAATTTTCACTTTCGGTAAATCGAAATTAAAAGCAACACACCTTGATAAAATTTATTTTCCTGAAGACGGAGTAACAAAAGGCGATGTTATCGATTATTATATTTCCATCACAGATTATATTTTACCATATCTCAAAGGCCGGCCGGAATCTCTTTTAAGAAACCCTAATGGCATTCATCAAAAAGGTTTTTTTCATAAAGACGCAGCTGGTGATGCCCCAAGGTTTGTAAAAAGTCAAAAGGTATTTTCGGAGTCGAACAGCAAATATATTGATTACATAGTTTGTGATAATGAAGCAACCCTTACCTACCTCAATAATTTGGGTTGTATTGAAATCAATCCATGGCATTCTACAATTGAGGCGCTCGATAAACCAGATTACCTGATCATTGATATTGACCCGTCTGATAAAAATACCTTTGAACAGGTAATTGAGGCAGCCAATGTAATTAAACAGGTTCTTGATAAGGCAGGCGCCCCGGGATTTTGCAAAACATCAGGTGCTTCAGGCATGCACATTTATGTACCTACAGGAAAAAAGTATACCTACGAACAAGTAAAAGATTTTACCTGGGTAATATGTATGCTCGCTAATAACGAATTAAAAGATTTTACAACACTTGAAAGAAATCTTCAAAAGAGAGGGAATAAACATATCTATCTCGATTATCTGCAAAATAGGAAAGGACAAACTATTTCATCTGTATATAGTTTAAGGCCAAAAATCGGCGCAACAGTATCTACACCGTTATTGTGGAAAGAAGTAAAAAGTGGATTATCTCCGAAACAATTTACAATACATAATACGGGGAAGCGCATAAAAAAAATCGGGGATATTTTTAAAGGAGTTTTGGGTAAAGGCATTGATTTAAAAAAATGCCTTAAAAATCTTGGAGGATAGTAATATTGAAATGTGCCTTGTTTAAATAAATTTCATAAAATCATATTGCTTTCCCAGTATCTCCTTATCATCAGCGCCAAGCCATTTATTCAAAACTGTTGCGTAAACATTTTTAAAATCAACCGTATGTTTTAAATCGCCATCATTCAAGTCGTTGAGATCGGGCATAGCATTAAGTAATCCCTTTTCCTTTAATCCGCCACTAATAAAAAACATATTATTGGCAGTTCCATGATCGGTGCCGCCACTGGCATTTTGTGAAACCCTCCTGCCAAATTCACTAAAAGTCATCATCATCACATCCTGGAAACGGTTGTTATCTTTTAAGTCCTTTACAAAAGCGGCCATGGCATCGTTCAATTGGGTAAACAATCTTTTCTGCTGATTTTCCTGGTTTACATGTGTATCAAAACTACCAAGGCTTACATAATAGACTTTAGTATTGATGTCACTAAGAATTAATGAAGAAATAGTTTTCAAATTTTTTCCTAATTCAGTTGCAGGATATGTTGTCGAAGTTGGATGCAGTTTGCTTTGCTGAAAAATATAATCAGCGCTGCTCAATGTATCACTTAAGGTTTTATAGAGATAATCAACTGTGTCTTCCCCTTTTTCGTGTGATGCATTTAGATCTTTAAAATATTTTTCATGGCTGGTGTTGTACAGCCGCTTAGGATCTTTTACAGCAAGCCCTTTATTATTTTCGCCCTTTAATGCCAGGCTTAATATATCATCCACTTCAAGGGCTTGAGTTGGTTTGCTGCAGCCACTGCATTGCGAATCCAGATAGCGCCCAAGCCAGCCTGTATAAATATATTTGTCGCTGTCGCTTCCACTTTGCCAAATATCCATACTACGAAAATGTGAGCGGTCAGGATTCGGGTAGCCCACACTATTAATTATACCAAGGTTTCCCTCATCGAACAATCCCTTAAAAACCTGCAAAGCAGGATTAATTCCAACTTCATCTGTAAGAGACAATGCTTTATCCTTTTCAATTCCAAGCTTCGGCCTTGATTTATAATAGATGTCATTTCTAACTGGTATCACTGTATTAAGCCCATCATTACCTCCACTAAATTGTAATACAACCAGCACTTTATTACCCGGCGGCACTAAAGCTTTCTTATCAAAGGCCTTTAGAAATTTGGGCATCATCATGGAAGCAGTTGCCAGTGATCCGATCTGTAAAAATTCTTTTCTTTTGAATAGCATTAAAAAAAATTAAGAATTAAAAATTAAAAATGTTTCGTAGCATTTTTCAGCATAATTGATATTCCGGCGTGCTCATTAGTTCAACCATGGTTGTTTTAATATAAGTATCTCTGGCCTGCCTGTCTATATATTTATTGATAATAACAGGATTAATCCTGCTTTTTGTTTGCAGCACTACATCACTTACTTTTTGTAAAAGGTTTTCCTTTGTAGTTGTATCAAACACTTTTGTTACTGAAGTCCAGTCAACCTTTACATTTAATTGCCTTGCTTTGGCATTTGTGTCAACACCTTCCTTTCCCATCATGGTGTCATCATCATCTTTGGGCTTCACTGCAAAGTCATCAGCATTTGTAATAATTTGTGGAATTCTCATTCGCAACATCAATGCACTGCTGTCAATCCAATTTTTTCCACCCGGCCAGCCCGCAACGTTTGGAGGGTAAAATAGTATTTGCCCAAGCGCTCTTTGAAATAGTAATTGTGCTTCAGGCTGCTCAAGTTCCATTGGAATCAACCTGCGTATGCCTACCAATAATTCAATAGGCGATTTAATGCGGTTACCAATATTTTTATCATTGTAAAACCAATCGCTTGTATAAATATTGGCCAGTAATTTTTTTATATCGTAGCCACTTTCATAAAACCCTTCTAAAAGCAATTCAATTTTAGATTCATCAGCAGTATCATTTACAAAATACCTGTACAATTTTTTAGTAATGAATTTTGCAGTTTGTTTTTGTTCCAATAAAATATCAATGATATCGTCTCCATCAAAATTCCCGGTTTTGCCCAGGAAAGTTTTTTTACCCGTATCATGGAGAAAGGGCCTGTCAATAAATTCTCCTTTCAAATTGAATCCCCATCCAGTGAAAGCTCTTGCACCTTCTTTAATATCATTTTCAGTATAATTGCCGCGGCCCATTGTAAAAAGTTCCATTACTTCTCTTGCGAAATTTTCATTGGGATGTTGCTTTTTATTCTGCTGATTGTTGAGAAAGGAAAGCATGGCCGGGCTTTTGCTCACCTCCCTCAGAAGATCTCCAAAATTTCCTATTGCATTTTCACGTATAACATTTAATAGTTGCTGTTGAAAAAAAATATTTACCACCCTGCATGCAAAATGGCCATGCCAGAATAAGCTCATCTTTTCTCTAAATTGCGATTCACTATTTATCATCTGGCCAAGCCATGTAAGGTTTAGGCTTTTAAGATCTTCGACTGATTGTTTCCGCAGCATTTTCTTTTCATCCTTGCTAATCTTTTCCATTTTGCCGATGTCCTGTACGCCCTTTACAAGTCCGTCAAAAAGATTACTGGCAACATTTAATTGCTCAGGTTTTTTTGAAGAAGTTTTTAGAAGAAGCTGGTACAAATCTTTTTGAGAAACTTCGGAAAGCTCATTTACATTCTCAGCCATCGGGCCAAATGCCGCCCTCCATAGCAAATGTTGATTTTTCAATTGATTAGATAATGCCATTTTTAGTTTCTTTGAATAAAGAATATGTTTATAAATGTGGAGCGCCGGATAAAGGCCTTAATAAGACTTAGAAAATTAAAGCTGGTTTAATTTGTAATATTTCTATTAAAACTACCTACACTGCCAGAATATTATTGCAGCAATTTTTTTTTTTAACTTCAATTTAAATTGGAGAAACTTAAATAATATTTCTATGGCAGGTTTATTTGAAAATCTTATTGAAAAGTTGAGTTACTAAGATGTGCTAATAAGTGACATTCAGAAAATGAATCAATTAATTTTATCAGAGCCAAAATACGAATGCAAAGCCCCTGGTAAATTAATTCCATTTTTATCCTGGTTATTTTCCAGTAAGGCCGCAACGATTCTTGGTAATGCTAATGAAGAGCCATTTAGTGTATGGACAAGGTGCGTTTTACCTTCAATATTTTTAAAGCGAATTTTCATTCTATTGCTTTGAAATGTTTCAAAATTACTTACAGAACTTACCTCGAGCCATTTCTCCTGTGCGGCGCTATAGACTTCAAAATCATAAGTGAGTGCAGATGTAAAGCTCATATCTCCGCCGCATAAACGCAGAATGCGATAGGGTAACTCCAGGTTCTGCAAAAGTTTTTCTATATGCAATGCCATCTCTTCGATCACATCATAACTTTTCTCGGGGTGAACAATCTGAACAATTTCAACTTTGTCAAACTGGTGCACACGGTTCAATCCTCTTACATCTTTTCCATAACTTCCCGCTTCACGCCTGAAGCATGGTGTATAGGCAGTCATCTTTAGAGGTAAATTATTTTCTTTTACAATTTCGTTGCGAAAAATATTTGTTATAGGAACTTCAGCGGTTGGTATTAAAAACAAGCTGTCTTCGTTTACAAAATACATCTGGCCTTCTTTATCTGGCAATTGGCCTGTTCCAAAAGCGCTTGCCTCATTCACCATAAATGGTGGCTGGTATTCGGTATAACCTGCAGCCACATTATAATCCAGGAAATATTGAATAAGCGCTCTCTGCAATCTTGCACCTTTATTTTTATAAAAAGGGAAACCGCTACCAGTTACTTTATTTCCTAACTCAAAATCTATGAGATCATATTTTTTTGCAAGCTCCCAATGAGGCACAGCCCCTTTATATAATTTAGGAACGTCTCCGGTTTTCCTAACAACTTCGTTTTCTTCAGGAGTTTTGCCTGCAGGTACGCTTTTATGTGGGAGATTTGGCAAACTCAGCAGATCACTTTTTAAATCCTTCTCAACTATTTGAAGCCTTGCAATTAACGGCTCAATTAATGATTTGAATTTTGCAACTTCTACCTTTTTTTCTTCAGCCAGGCTTTTATTGCCCTTTAACATTAATTCGCCGATTTCACGGGATGCGACATTTATCTTTGACTGAATTTCATCATGTTCAAATTGCAAAGATTTTCTCTCACTATCAAGTTGCACTATCAGATCTATCAAAGGGATATCTGTAAAATTTTTTATAGCCAATCTTTCGATAATTTCCTGGCGATTATTCTTAATAAAATTTACCTGTAACATATTTGCAAAATAAAAGTTAAGTGTCTCTAATCATTTTCAGCCTGCAAATATAATAATGTGCAAGCGACTGAGCCCGGAGTTCATATCAAATTTTATAAGTCTTTTATAGGATGTTCCCTCAGCCGGAGAGAGGTTGAGGTGAGAATTTTTTAATTTAATTTTGTTCCATGCAAAATGCCAACGACGACCTTCAGGCACGCTGGTGGGCACTCGAAGAAAAATTTATAGTAAGGTTTGGAAAAAAGCCGGATGTGGAAGCAATACTCTTTTTAATCGGCATCCAGGAAATTGGGAATTTTAGAAAAAAATTTTCCAAGGAACAAAAGCAGGATCTAATGCATGTGGCGGTTTGTTCACTACTTTCACAAAGTAATTTTTATAAAATCGAAGGCCATGATAACGAAGGCTGGCCTCATTTCACCCAATTAAAGCCACTGCCTCAATATAATATGGTGGAGCAGGAAAATTTTTTAAAGGATCATATTTTGCTTTACTTTGAAAATATTGGCGAACCATTTAAAGATCTCTAAAATACCCAATGAAAAAGTTTTTTTATTTTATTGTTGCGATTGTCATGGCTTCCTGTTCAGTTTCAAAGAAAGCACCTATAGTTGCTCTAAAACCAGTTCAGGTAAAACTTACCACCGATTCCGGAACTATTATTTTAATGCTTTATGATAAAACTCCTTTGCACAGGGATAATTTTGTAAAACTTATAAAAGAAAAATTCTATGATGGCCTTTTATTTCACAGGGTTGTAAATAATTTTATGATACAGGGCGGCGATCCTGACAGTAAAAATGCCAAACCCGGGATTCATCTTGGCGAAGGATCTTTAAAATATACTATACCAGCCGAATTTGACACTTCTTTATTTCACAAAAGAGGCGCATTGGCCGCCGCGCGGGAATCTGATGAATCCAATCCCAAAAAAGCCAGCAGCTCAACCCAATTTTATATTGTAGATGGGCAAACTTTTACAGACAACCAATTGAATAGAATCGCAGAAAAAAACAAAATACATATCCCGCAAAACCATCGTGAGTTCTATAAAACTACAGGGGGAGACCCTTTTCTTGATATGAATTATACTGTTTTTGGAGAAGTAATAAGCGGAATAGAAGTAGTTGAAAAAATTGCAAATGCGCCCAAAGATGAAAATAACAGGCCATTGCATGATATAAAAATGGGAATGACAATAATTAAATGAATGTGGTTAGAATTAGGATTAAATATTAATTTGCAATTGATAAAGTATAAAATATTTCAATAAAAATTTTATTATGAATTTCCCGGAAAATTTAAAATATACAAAGGATCACGAATGGGTTTCAATCGAAGGAGATGTAGCAACAATAGGCATTACAGATCATGCACAATATGAACTTGGAGATATTGTTTATGTTGAAATAGAAACAAAAGGCAAAGCACTTTCTGCAGAAACCGTTTTTGGAACGGTTGAAGCAGTAAAAACAGTTAGTGATCTTTTTCTGCCGGTATCGGGAACTATTACTGAAGTGAACCCGATGCTTGAGACAGAACCTGAAAAAGTAAATACCGATCCATATGGCGAAGGCTGGATGATTAAAATGAAAGTTGATAATCCTGGTGATGTGAGTAGCCTTATGGATGCAGCCGCATATAAAAAGGTTGTAGCATAAAAAGATTATAGCTAATGGAAAAAATATCTTTCAAAAAATTTTTGCCAGGCATAGCCTGGTTTTTTATTATAATGGTTCTTACGTGCCTGCCTGGCAGCGACCTTCCAAAAATTGGATGGCTCAATAAAATTCATTTTGATAAATGGGTGCATATTGGAATGTTTATAATACTTGTATTTTTATTTAGCCTTCCATTTTTTAAGTCCCATTTATCATTGGCAAAAAAAATAAATTATTTTTTATGGATTGCAATCACCGCCAGTTTTTGGGGATTGGCGATTGAATTCATTCAAAAGTATTTTGTTGTGGGACGCAGTTTCGATCTGCTTGATTGGGCTGCAGACAGCGCGGGAGCTTTAATTTCATTTTTCTATTGCCGAAACAGGATTGAAAAAACTTCATCAATTGCGAAAGTTTAATCATTATTCTAATTGGCAAAAACTAATGGAATGACTGGGTACTAATATCCGAAAGTATGACGTTTATTAATCGCTAATTTAATCGGATTTTGCTCTCTAAATTTTAAAATTATACATTTGCTTTATGGAAAATGTTGAGAACATGGAATACAATACGACACGTAACCACCTTGAAATACGGGAATACGGTCGCCACATTCAAAAAATGGTGGAATATGTGTTAACCCTTGAAGACAGGGAAAAACGCCAAAAGAACGCGTATGCGCTTATTGAACTTATGGGTTTTTTAAACCCTCATCTGAAAAATGTAGAGGATTTTCGTCACAAATTATGGGATCACCTTTTTCTTATAAGCGATTTTAAACTGGATGTTGACAGCCCTTATCCCATTCCAACCCGGGAAACTTTAAAAGCTAAGCCAGCGCCTCTTGAATATCCAAAGAGATATCCAAAATATAACCACCTGGGCAAAAATATTGAGATCGTAATTGATAAAGCGCTGCAGGAAGAAGATGGGGATAAGCGCCAAGGTTTTGCAAATGCCATAGCTTACTATATGAAACTTACTTATAGCAACTGGCATAAGGAACTTGTACATGATGATAATATACAAACTGAACTTGCTTCAATTACCAAAGGAGAACTTGAGTTCAATAACCGTCCTTTTGTTAAACATCGCGTAGATAACACCCGTGAGGAATTTGGCAGTGGTGGTGGAAAATATCGTAAAAACTTTGGCCCCCGCAATAACAGGAACGGCCAGGGAAGAGATAACAGGAACAACCAGGGAAGAGATAACAGGAATAAGTATTCTAAAAAAAGATACTAAACAGTATTGATTTAAATATATTGTAGCCCGGCCTTCAAATATTGCCGGGTTTTTTATTTTATTGCATCTTGTTTCCATGCATCCATGCATCTTTGCAATTACTTTAAAATTTGAAATAATTTAAAATGGGTTCATTTGAAGTTAAGGGTGGTAAGAAGCTCAAAGGAGAAATAACTCCGCAAGGCGCAAAGAACGAGGCCCTGCAGGTAATCTCAGCAGTACTTCTCACTGCCGAAAAAATAACTATCCATAATATTCCCGATATTATTGATGTAAATCTGCAAATTGAATTACTGGAAGGATTGGGTGTAAAAGTTGAAAGAATTAACAAGCATACCTGCACTTTCCAGGCAGATAATATAAATGTAGATTACTTGGCTTCACCAGAATTTAGAAAAAAAACCGGTCGTTTACGTGGCAGCGTTATGCTTGCCGGCCCTATGCTCGCAAGATTTAAACAAGCATACGTACCAAAACCCGGTGGCGATAAAATCGGCCGTCGCAGGCTGGATACTCACATCATCGCATTTCAAAAACTGGGAGCAAAATTTGAGTATGATGATACATCTTTTTTCCATTTGCACACACCACAGCTTAAGGCAGCGAAAATGCTTCTTGATGAGCCGAGTGTAACAGGGACAGCTAATATTATTATGGCTGCTGTGATGGCAAAAGGGGTTACAACAATTTACAATGCTGCATGTGAGCCTTATATTCAGCAGCTTTGCAAAATGCTTAACAGCATGGGTGCAAAAATTTCGGGCATTGCAAGCAATATGCTTTTTATTGAGGGAGTAAGTGAATTATCCGGCACTACACATACCATACTTCCTGACATGATTGAGGTAGGATCATTTATTGGTCTTGCAGCTATGACACAAAGTGATATCCTTATAAAAAATGCAGGTATAAAACATCTGGGAATAATTCCTGAAAAATTTCAACAGTTAGGTATCAAAATGAATTTTGACGGGGATGATATTCACGTTCCTGAACAGAAGCTTTACGAGGTAGAAACTTTTTTAGATGGTTCGGTACTTACTATTTCAGATCACCCATGGCCGGGATTTACTCCTGACCTTTTAAGTATAATTCTGGTAGTAGCGACCCAAGCCAAAGGAAGCGTACTGGTACATCAGAAAATGTTTGAGAGCCGCTTATTTTTTGTTGATAAAATTATTGAAATGGGAGCGCATATAGTATTGTGCGATCCGCACAGGGCAGTGGTAGTTGGGCTTGAAAGAAAATATGATTTAAAAGGCATTGAAATGAGCAGCCCGGATATAAGAGCCGGTGTTGCTCTATTAATTGCTGCATTAAGCGCTGAAGGTAAAAGCATTATTCAAAATATTGAACAAATAGACAGGGGCTATCAAAACATTGATGATCGTTTAAAATTGCTGGGGGCGGATATTGTGAGGATGTAAATTGGTTAATAAGTTAATTAGGAAATTAGTGTTCAACATTTTTTGGTCTAAGCATGCAAAAACATTACAATAAAATTATTCTTGTTACTGCCCCCTCTGGAGCAGGTAAGACATCCATTATCCATTACCTGATGCAAAAGTTTCCACAGCTCGCATTCTCTGTTTCTGCTACAACAAGAAAACCCCGTGAAAACGAAATGGAAGGGTTGGATTATTATTTTATTTCTGAAAAGGAATTTAAAGAAAAAATTCACCATAAAGAATTTCTTGAATGGGAAATGGTGTATGAAGGGAAATATTATGGAACCTTAAAAGATGAGATTGAAAGAATATGGGCTCAAAATAAAGTCCCCGTACTTGATATCGATGTCCAGGGGGCTATACATGTTCAACAGCAATACCCTGTAAATACCTTTTCTGTTTTTATACAGCCGCCTTCACTAGAGGAATTGAAGAGCAGGCTTCAACGCCGCGGCTCGGAGACGCAAGAATCACTGCAGGCAAGGGTAAATAAGTCATCTTTTGAACTTACATTTAAATCGTATTTTGAAAATGTAGTAGTTAATAATGATTTTGATACTGCATGTAAAGAGACTGAAAAAATTGTATCCACATTTTTAAATAAAGAATAATTTAAACTGCATGATCATTATCAATTCTATAATTTTGTAGTATGGACTGGATGTCAATTATAGCCATTGTAGCCTCCTTATTCTTAATTGGTTTTTTTGCGGGAATAGAAATTGCCTTCGTATCCGTTAGCAAGCTTTCAGTTGAATTAAGAAGAAAACAAGGGAGCTATTCCGGTAAAGTATGGTCTGCTTTCATGGATACGCCCACCCGCTTTATTGGCACTACACTTATCGCATTAAATATCCTGCTGGTAGTATATGCTCTTCTTTGGAGTGAAATTCTCAATAGCGTATGGAAATATTGGGGTATCGAAGATCCATACATAATGCTGGCGGTTGAAACTGTTATTTCTACTTTTTTGCTTTTAATATTTGAATTTATTTTCAAGGCATTTTTCCGGGCCAGAAATAATGCCGTTATAAGCAACAGCATCATCACTTTTATTGTTAGTTTTTTTTATTCATTATTATCGTGGCTTGCTTCCTTCTTTGTAAATGTAACCGAGTGGATGCTTAAATACCTTTTTAATGTAAAGCTTCATAATAAAACGGAAGTATTTACAAAAATAGACCTGGAGCATTTTGTGCAGCAACACAACCTCAATGATACCGAAGAAAATACTGATAAGAATAATGAACTCTTTGAGAATGTGTTGTCATTATCTGAAATAAAAATTAGAGAATGCCTTATCCCCAGGAAAGAGATTGAGTCGATAGAAATACAATCTAATTTGGCTGCGGTGAAAAGTAAATTTATAGAAACGAAGCTTAGCAAGCTTATTGTATTTGATGATAATATTGACAATATAAAAGGCTACATTCATCAACTTGACTTGTTTAAAAATCCTGCAGATCTGCGTTCCATTCTTCTTCCCATTCCCACAATACCTGAAAGTATGAGCGCCTCTGACCTTATTAATAAGTTTAGCAAGGAAAGAAGAAGTATTGCGTGGGTAGTTGATGAATTTGGTGGTACGGCAGGTATTGTAACAATGGAAGATCTTTTGGAAGAAATCTTTGGTGATATTAAGGACGAATACGACATAACCGAAGAATTTGTTGATAAGCAAATATCAACAAATGAATACTTGTTTAGCGGGAGGCTCGAGCTGGATTATCTTGTTGGTAAATATGAATTAAAGTTCAGGGTAGATGAAGAATCAGGCACCTTATCAGGTTATATCATCAATCAGTTTGAATCAATTCCACGGCAGAAGGACAGGATTATTATTGACGATTACCAGTTTGATATTTTAAGCGTAAGCGAAACCCTGATTGAAACTGTAAAATTGAAAGTGCTGAGATAAAACTAATTGTTTATTTATATAAGATCTTTTGCGAAATGTAATTTAATGCAACCCCGGCTCTTCTAAAATCCTTAAATGATAATTGCAATAAACACAAGGTGTTTTAATGAGGATGAACCTGGTGAATGTGGTAATTATATCAGAGAAGTTTTTCAAAGGATAACAAAACTAAACAGCGAGCATACTTTCATTTTCATTTCCCCCAAATCTTTCGAACGTGAATTTACTTTTCCTGTGAATGTGAAATCCGTTATAACAGGGCCGCAAAAGAATACATTTTCAAAATGGTTCATTTGGTATAATATTAAAATTCCAATCCTTTTAAAAAAATATAAAGCAGATGTATTTGTAAGTACTGGTTTTTGCTCCATTACAACGCGAGTACCGCAGTGCCTTTTATTGCATGATCTTTCTTTTTTACATTTTCCTTCATTTGTAAAAAGAAGGCATTTATCTTTTTACAAAAGATATACTCCACTGTCTTTAAAAAAATCTAAAGCGATAATAACTGTTTCACAATTTTCAAAAACTAATATTGTTGAACATTATAAAGTGTTGCAAAATAAAATACTAGTTGCGTACGCGGGTATCCACGAAATCTACCAGCCGTTGTCAATACAGGAAAAAGAAATCATCAAAGAAAAATATGCCGGAGGTAATGAGTACTTTATTTACACAGGTGAAATAAATCCACGTAATAATCTTATGAATTTACTCAAGGCATTTTCAGCATTTAAGAAAAGACAAAAAAGCAGGATGCAATTACTAATCACCTCCGAGGCGGAAGCAAATCATAATGAATTTGTCACAAGCCTTAAATTATACAAGTTCAAAAATGATGTAAAACTTTTAACAAGCTTGTCCCTTAATGAGAATGCAAAAATTATCGCTTCGGGATATGCAATGGTATACGCTGTATTTTATGACAATTTTGGAACATCCTTGCTTAAAGCCATGAAATGCGAAGTGCCTTTAATAATTTCGTCAACAGGTGCAATGCTGGAAATGTGTGGCGATGCAGCATTATATACAAGCCCTGAAAACTATAAAGAGATTGCTGTAAAAATGATGCTACTTTTTAAGGATGAGAAGCTGAGAAAAGATTTAATCGAAAAAGGGAACAAACAGGTTCAAAAATTCTGTTGGGAGAATGCAGCTAAACAACTGTGGAATAGTATTGAAAAAGCCATGGGTGTTGATAACAATAATTGATAATACATGTCCGTGGTTTTCGAATTGAAATTATAACCGGCTTTTGGGATACTTCCAATAGTCTTAATTTCGTAAGCATTATGACAAACTCTACAATAACAATTGATGTTCAGCTAGACCCGGACAAAGTACCTCAACAAATAAACTGGAAGGCTGAAGGCAGCAGTGCACATGATCCACAAAAAGCAAAGGCAATGTTGGTAGCCTTTTGGGATGCTGTTGACAAATCTGCTCTGCGTATTGATCTTTGGACGAAGGAAATGATGGTAGACGAGATGGCGGATTTTTATTACCAGGTTTTTATTACCATGGCTGATACTTTCAAAAGAGCCACAAATAACGATGTACTGGTAAGCGATATAAAAACGTTTGCAGAAGATTTTCATAAGAAGTTTGTTGATATGGAAAAGCAAAGAAATAAGTGAGGTTAATTGGGGGGATATAATAAACGATAGGTAAATGTTATCGGGTGCTATTATATTATATTACATTAAAATCTAAAATAATGAATCTCGAAGAAAAAGTAATGATTGATTTAAAGACAGCGATGCTTGCAAAAGATGAGAAATCTATGAGGTCGTTACGTGCCATTAAGGCCGCTATCATCAATACTAAAACTGCAGAAGGTTTTAGTGGTGAAGTAAAAGATGAAGATGAAATAAAACTTCTTCAGAAGTTAGTAAAGCAACGAAAGGATTCGCTGGAAATATTTGAAAAACAAAACCGTGAAGATCTTGCCTCAAAAGAAAGGGAGGAAATTGAAGTAATAGAAAAATTTTTACCAAAGCAAATTAGTGAAGATGAACTTAAAAGTATTATTGCCAAAATCGTAGAACAAAGTGGCGCATCTTCTCCGGCCGATATGGGTAAAGTAATGGGTATGGCTAACAAGGAACTCGCAGGTAAGGCTGATGGAAAAACAATCGCTTTAATTGTTAAGGATATTCTTTCATCAAAATAACTACTAATGCCTTCGTCAATCTTAATTTCAAACACAGTACTCAGCCGCCGTAAATCGTACATGAAATAACCTATGATAATTGATATTGCCTTTATAATTGGATTGATAATAGCCATTTTTAAAGGACTAAGCAAAGGTTTTATAGTTGGAATTTTTTCTTTAGTAGCCTTTATTATTGGGCTTGCAGCAGCGTTAAAATTTTCTGCCGTGGTGGCTGCCTATTTGCAGGGAAAGGGAATGGAAGCTACAAAGTGGCTGCCTGCGCTTTCTTTTTTTCTTGTGTTTATTATTGTAATATTACTGGTAGGATCGGGCGCCAGGCTTATAAAAAAAACGGTTCAATTCGCAATGCTCGGATGGCTCGACAGTTTACTTGGGATATTTTTATATATGATCATATATATTATAATATTAAGTGTGATTTTATTTTTTGCTGAAAAAATGTTTCTATTGAAGCCACATGTTATTACTGATTCCTATAGTTATAAATATATTGCGCCGTGGGGGCCTAAAGTGATAAATAATCTTGGAAATATCATTCCCTTTTTTAAAGATATGTTCATACAGTTGCAAGAGTTTTTCGATAGCCTTGCAAAAAAAGCTACATAGAGAAAACCCGGGATCAAATATTATTTAGTCATTTGCATAGAAACATTTATTTTAGCGTTAATTAGCTGCGAGTAATAATACCAAAAGCCGGAGCGCAAAATGGAATATCAAATTCAACAGGAAGGCAAGTTCAAATTTATTGAAGTGGGTGAAGGAGAGCCGCTGTTATTGCTGCATGGACTGTTTGGTGCATTAAGTAACTTCGGTGATCTTATTGAATATTTTAGGAAAACAAATAAGGTGATAGTCCCGATGCTCCCGCTTTTTGAACTTGACCTCCTTCATACGTCAGTTGGAGGGCTGCAAAAGTTTGTGCACAGGTTTATTGAAAGCCGTGGTTATAAACACATTCATTTACTTGGCAATTCCCTTGGTGGCCATGTTGCACTTGTTTATATTCTTAAACATCCTGAAAAAATAAAATCTCTTATTCTTACAGGTAGTTCTGGTTTGTTTGAAAATGGAATGGGTGATAGCTATCCAAAACGTGGAGACAAAGAATATATTCGAAAAAAAACCCAGCTTACGTTTTATGATCCCACCATGGCTACTGAAGAACTGGTGAACGAATGTTTTGAAATAACCAATAACAGGATAAAAGTAATTAAGATTATCGCACTGGCTAAATCTGCAATACGAAATAACCTTGGCGAAGAATTGAACCAGATCAAACAGCCTACCTGTCTGATATGGGGGAATAACGATACCATTACACCTCCCTTCGTTGCAAGAGAATTCAATAAATTAATTCCAAACAGTGAGCTGCATTTTATTGATAAATGCGGACATGCCCCGATGATGGAAGTACCGGGTGAGTTTAATAGGATATTAAACGGCTTCATTTCAAAATTAAATGTATCTGCTGCAACAGTTCTATAGTTTTTTTGGTCTTCATAGCAGGGATTTCTAATTTTTCTAATATTTTTAATCTGAACTGCTATCATGTTAGCATACGAACTTACTAATAATACTATTCCGCAATTACAACTTTCTGATACGGTGTCAAAGGCATTGCAGCTTATGAGTGATTTCAAAATAACTCACTTACCAGTTGTATCGGAAGAAGTTTTTTTAGGATTAATAAGTGAAGATGACCTTCTTGATGAAGTAAATAATAAATCTCACATTGAACTTTTTCAAAATGATTTTGTGCCCGCATATATAAATTCTAACAAGCATTTTTTACAAGCAGTAAACATAAGCAACCTATACCAAACGAATGTAATCCCTGTAATTAATGAAGAAAATGAATTGGTAGGAACCATTTCAGGGCAATCGCTGCTTAGCGCTTTAGGCGATTTTTCAGGCGCAAATGAACCAGGTGCCGTGATTGAAATACAGATGGAACGTAGCAAATTCAATTTATCGGAGATAAACCGCATAGTTGAAAGTGACGGCGCAATCGTCCTGCATTTAAATATTACTACTTTGGCAGAGGGATTGTTACTACAAGTTACGATTAGCATAAACAAAAGAGAAATATCAACTCTTATTGCTGCTTTTGAAAGATATGATTATTCTATTACCTGGTATTCAGGAGAACAATTATTTGAAAATGATATTGACAGCAATTATCGCCATTTAATGAATTACCTGGACATTTAATGGCGGTACAATCTTTAGCGAACATTAGCCAACATCTTGATTATTTTTTCAGATTATTCATGTAGTAAAAATGAAAAATAAGCTATTGCTTACCATTAGGATTAAAATTATCGTTATCCTGATTATAGGTTGTAATAGTAATGTGGTCTCACAGAGTTCTTATTTTTCTGATAGTACTATCCAAAAAACTGAGGCGCCTGACTCAACAGCAAAGCTTGAACTCAGAAAAATAATCATCACGGGAAATAAAAAAACAAAGTCTTATATCATTCTACGAGAAATGCAGGTAAAGCCCGGAGACTCTCTGGCTATTGCTCAAATACCTGCTGCGCTTAAAATTGCACGTAGTTTTATCTATAATACTACCTTATTTGTAGAAGTAAATGTTTCATCTCTTATTATAAGTTCTCATGAATTTGATGTTGTTGTAAAAGTGGTAGAAAGGTGGTACATTTTTCCAATCCCGGTATTTCAACTGGCAGACAGGTCATATAACGAATGGATTGAAAAATACAATGCAAGCCTAGACAGGGTAAGTTATGGTCTCCGGTTTTATCATAAGAATGCAAGTGGAAGAAATGACCAGTTTTCAATTACTCTTATAAATGGGTTTACCAGAAATATTTCATTTAACTACAAAGCGCCTTATTCAAATCCTTCATTAACGGAAGGTGTTTCGGTGGAAGGAGGCTTCTCACAAACCCGTGAAATCCCTTTTTCGACAAATAATAAAAACAGTATTCTGTATTTTAAAAATAATGATTTTGTAAAAAATGAATGGTTTGTTAGCGCAGCTTATATTTCCCGGAGGGGCCTTAAAAAAAGAGAAACTTTTACATTAGGGTTTCGACATATAAAAATTGATGATTCAATTATTTCACAACAATACAATTCCGGATTTTTTAATAGTAACAAAGCCTTTCAAAATTTTCCAGAATTAGAATATAAGCTGCAGTTCATTAACGTAGATAATATCCTTTATCCACTCAGAGGTTATACTGCATCATTCATTATTAATAAGCGGGGATTACAATGGAGAAATAATATTAATAGACTTAGCCTTAGAGCTGTCTATCATTTATACTTTTCTTATCCTGGTAAATGGTATACCAGTTTTAGATTTTCAGGTGAGATGAAGTTGCCGTTTGAGCAACCGTATATTAACCGTAGGGCACTCGGTTATAGAGATGATTATTTACGTGGTGATGAATATTTTGTTATTGATGGAGTTGCAAGTGCACTCGTAAAATTTGATTTAAAAAAAGAGATATTAAAATTTTATTTGCCAACATTTTTGAAATCTAAAACATATAACCGGTTGCCTTTTACAGTATATGCAAAAACCTTTGCAGACATGGGATATGCATACATACAGCCGGAATTTGACTCAAGGCTAAATAACCGCTTATTATATTCCGGTGGTTTTGGAATAGACATTCTTACGCTTTATGATCTTAAAGTAAGCATTGAGTATAGTTGCAATCAGTTATGGCAAAAGGGTTTATTTTTACATAATTAGAACTGGCATTAAATGGTTTAAAAGTGTTGTCAATTAGGAATTTATGCGTATAGCTATTTACAGCCGTGGAATAGAATCAGAACAACTGGAAGGATTAAAATTATTACTGGCAGAACTTTCCCGCTATAAAATAGAGCCTGTAGTATACCAGGATTTTTTTAACCAGTTTTATTCTTCAATTAATATTTCTGATAAATATTCAACTTTTAATTCCCCGGAAGATCTGGAAGAAATTGATTTTATTATAAGCCTTGGTGGAGATGGTACTTTATTGGATGCAGTAACATTTGTTGGTGATAAAGGTATCCCGGTATTGGGTATTAATTATGGGCGGCTCGGATTTTTGGCAAGTATTGGTAAGCATGAATTGCATACGGCTGTAAAAGCGCTGGTTCAACGCACCTTTATGCCCGACAAGAGAACGCTCTTGCACCTGGATGCTAATATGCCTTTATTCAATGGGGTTGCTTACGCACTCAATGAATTTACAATTCATAAAAAAGATACTTCCCCGATGATTAAAATTCACACGTATCTTAACGGTGAATTTTTAAATACTTATTGGGCTGATGGGCTTATCGTTTCGACTCCTACCGGTTCCACTGGTTATTCCTTAAGTTGCAATGGGCCTGTTGTTTTCCCGGAGTCTGCAAGTTTTGTTATTACGCCGGTTTCGCCGCATAATTTAAATATCCGTCCTTTAATAGTACCGGATAATACGATTATATCTTTTGAAGTTGAAGGAAGAACCGATGGTTTTTTATGCACACTTGACAGCAGAAGAGAAATTGTTACAAAAGAGGTTTTACTTGCCATTCGGAAAGAGACATTCAACATAAATCTTGTGCGGCTCAATGAAAATAATTTTCTGCAAACCCTCCGAAATAAACTGTCATGGGGATTAGATAAAAGGAATTGATGTTATTTATCAGGGTGTCTTAAATATTAAATGAATAATTCCTTTTTTGAGTTTTAAATTAAGCCTGATTTTTAATAAAACCTGGAAGAAGCCCAACCCTTAAAAAGCTGCTTATTAATTTCATTAAAATTTAAATTTAAAGTTTAACTTTCTTAAATAATTAAAACTACGTTTCTTCGTTATCCTAACATTGTTTTATTTTGTACCTTATTATGAAAAAGCTTTCAGTTACTATTATCATTGTTATGGCGTTAATTTTCAATGCCAGTGCACAATATGAATATGTACAAGAGGGCGAGGTAGGAATTAACGCTGGTGTCGCGCATTATTTTGGCGATCTCAATAACAGGGCTGCATTTAACAGGCCTAAAGTGGCATTAGGAGTCTTTGTAAGAAAGCAATTTGGAAATTATACAGCTCTTCGTATTTCAGCGCACTATGCACAGATTGGGTATAGCGATCAATATAGCCAAAATGAGTACCAGCGCACAAGGAATTTAAGTTTCAATTCAAAGATTTTTGAATTTGCATTAAGAGGTGATTTCAACTTTTTTAAATTCATACCTACAGATCCGGATCATGCCTTTACCCCCTATGCAACATTGGGTGTAGGAATTTTTAGCTACGATCCCTATGCATTTTATAATGGCGAAAAATTTTATTTGCGTCCTTTAAATACTGAGGGGGAAACATTTTATCAGGGCAGAAAGGCATATGGTTCGATGGCGGTTTGTATCCCAATTGGTTTCGGGGTAAAGTATGCTGTAACTGATAAAATCAATATTTCTTTTGAAATCGCTCACCGGTTCACCACAACGGATTATATTGATGATGTAAGTAAAACTTACGTTGGTATAGATAAATTTCCTTCACCAACTCCGCCTTCTATAGCTGCGATATTGCAGGACAGATCTTTCGAATTAGGCACTCCAATTGGAATTGAAGGCCGTCAGAGGGGATTTAGCAAGCAAAAAGATCAATATGCAATTGCTGAATTTGGAATCTCGTTTAACATTATATCATATCGTTGTCCACAGGCCCGATAAAAAATATTTCCTGATATTTCTAATTTTAGGCAAGAAATTTCCGAAATGACTTTTCTTTCTTGTTATCTGAATACTTCTGTTTATACACAATTTCAGGGGTCAAAAATTCATCAATTTGAGCAGTGAATGCTCTAATTACACATTTCAAATTGTAGATAGTATTTTCTTACTTTTGCACCCCAACTCAGGCAAATTTAGGGTCTGAATTAGCTTTTTTAAAAAACATAATGAGCCTTAAAGAGAATATTAATTTAGATAAGTTACCTGGTCACATTGCTATTATAATGGATGGTAATGGGCGTTGGGCAAAGGAAAAAGGAGAAGACAGGTTATTTGGTCATTTTAGCGGAGTTGAAAGTGTTAGAAACATAGTAGAAAGTTGTGCAGAGCTTGGCGTTAAATATCTTACGCTTTACGCATTCAGCACCGAAAACTGGGACCGACCAAAAGATGAGGTTACTGGTTTAATGGAGTTGCTGGTACAAACCATAAAGAAAGAGACGAAGACTTTAAATAAGAATAATATCAAATTATTTGTAATAGGAAATACTGACCTATTGCCTGACTCAGCTAACAGAGAATTAAATGAAGCTTGTGAAGAAACACAATCAAATACAGGCATGAGCCTTATAATGGCATTAAGTTATAGCAGCCGGTGGGAAATATCAAATGCGGTAAAACAAATTGCTTTTGAAGTAAAAGGCGGAAACCTGGCTCCGGAAGAAATTAATAATGAAACTTTTGAAAAACATTTGTGTACAGCCGGTTTTCCTGATCCCGAACTTATGATAAGAACCAGTGGAGAATACAGGATAAGCAACTTTTTATTATACCAACTGGCGTATGCTGAATTATATTTTACTGATACGCTTTGGCCTGATTTCAGGAAAGAAAACTTATATGAGGCGATCATTGATTATCAGAATCGGGAAAGACGATTTGGTAAAACCAGCGAACAACTTTGAAACTTACTAATATTAATTAAGCTCATCTTTACTTCCTTCAACGATCACAGCCATTTGCACGGTTGATTTAACAAATACTTTTAATAATTGAATTTAACTTGCCGCTTTATAAAAATCGATTTAATGCACAATATCTACAAGATTTTATTCTTAGTAGTAGTAGCCTTTACTGCCAAAACTAATACTTCTGCCCAGGTTCTTACAGACACCAGTGGTGTTTTGGTAAATACCCACGATTCCATCACAGTCACGGACACAATTACAGGCATACAAAAACCAGCATCGAATCTTAAAGACACAGTTCCTGTTTCGTCAGTGAATGTTGGACTTGAAAATATTTTTAATGCAAAAGCGCCTGCTGAATATATTTTATCTGAAATAAAAGTTACAGGCACAAAATCATTTGACCCAAATCTCATTATATCAATTAGCGGCATGGCAATAGGTGATAAAGTAATGATCCCGGGAGGAGATAATTTTTCCAAAGCCATTAATAATTTGTGGAAACAAGGGCTTATAGCTGACGCTGAAGTTTATTTTACAAATCTTTCTGGTAAAAATTTATCAATTGAAATAAATATAACTGACAGGCCCTCACTAACTGCTTTTAAATTTAAGGGTATTAGTAAAAGTGAAGCAGATGAAATTACTACCAAGCTCGGCCTGGCCAAGGGAAGACAGACAAGAGTTACGGAGAATTTAAAAAAATCTTCATCTGCTATAATCACGAAATTCTATATAGACAAAGGTTTCAGAAATGTTGATGTAGAAGTACAGGAATCAAAAGATAACAAAGCAACTAATGGTGTGAATATCGTTTTTGTTGTTAACAAAAACGGCAAGGTAAGGGTAAATGACATTTATTTCGCGGGTAATGAATCCGTATCCGACCTTAAACTAAAAAAGCAAATGAAGGGGACCAAAGAAAAAAGCAGGTTCACTTTATTTCCATCTTACAACCAAAATGTTTTTGATTTAGGTAAAAGTAATAAACTTACATTCAGCGAATACCTTCGTACCAATGGATACCTGATTCCTTCAAAAACAAAGGAGTTGCTTGATCCTTATGTACGTTTTAAATTATTAAGTTCCGCGAAGTTTAATGATAAAAAATATATTGAAGACAAACAGAATATTTTAAACTATTACAACTCGTTAGGCTTTCGCGATGCTGTAATTGCGGCTGATACAACCTATAATGTTGATGGTAATCTTGATGTGGCCTTAAAAGTAAACGAAGGACATCATTATTATTTCGGGAATATTAGCTGGAAAGGAAATACGAAATATTCCGATTCCCTGCTTAATATATTACTTGGTATCAAAAAAGGAGACAGCTACAATGCAGAAACACTTAATAAAAAATTAGGGAAACAACCTTCACCGGAGGGAGGAGATATAAGTAGCCTTTACCAGGATGATGGTTATTTATTTTTCACAATTGAGCCCGTTGAGACTGCTGTTTACAATGATACTATTGATCACGAGATTCGTATTCGTGAAGGGCCGCAGGCAACAATTGGCAAAGTAGAAATCACGGGTAACGATAAGACAAAAGACTATGTTATACGTCGTGAATTACGAACTGTTCCAGGTGAGAAATTCAGCAGGGCGGATATCATAAGAACACAGCGTGAACTTTCACAATTGGGTTACTTTAATCCTGAAAAAATTAATCCCGGGATCGTGCCCAATATTGATAATGGAACCGTGGATATTACATGGGGGCTTGAAGAAAAATCGTCTGACCAGTTAGAGCTGTCTGCGGGATTCGGCGGGGGTATAGGTTTAACAGGAACGCTGGGTGTAACTTTTAATAACTTTTCTATCTATAATATTTTCAATAAGAAAGCCTGGCAACCGCTTCCAAGTGGAGATGGACAAAAATTAAGCTTACGTGCACAAAGCAACGGAAAGCAATTCCGGTCTTATAATTTCTCATTCACTGAGCCATGGCTTGGGGGTAAAAAGAGAAATTCGTTTACTATAAGCTATTATGATACAAAGTATGCTAATGCATATAATCCTTTCGGTTATTATGATCGTTCTTACGCGGATTCTTCATTTATAAGAACAACAGGTTTCAGCGTATCTTTAGGCAAGCAGTTGAAATGGCCGGATGATTTTTTTGCTCTTATTTACCAGTTAAATTATCAGAAATATAATTTAAAAAACTATAATATTTTCCCCGGCCTTACAAATGGTGTTTCGAACAATATCAGTTTAAAAATAACACTGGCCCGCAATTCAGCAGGACCTAACCCCATCTTTCCTACGAGCGGCTCCAATTTCGTGTTGAGCACACAATTAACGCCGCCGTATTCATTGTTCAGGGGCTCATCATTTTCTCAACATGAAGGTGATCAATATAAATTTGTAGAATTTCATAAAGAACGCTTTACTGCAGAATGGTATGTGCCGATTGGCCAGGGGCGAGGCCCGGATAAAAACAAACAATTCATATTTAAGGCCGCTGCCAAATATGGATTTCTTGGAAGATATTCTGATAAAACGATTACGTCGCCATTTGAACGTTTTCAAATTGGTGATGCAGGCTTAAGCAATAATTATGGATTGCTTGGGTATGATATTATAGCTCACAGGGGGTATCCTGTTTACGATAATTCTGATCCCAAGATAAACCCGGACCAGAGCACCGCAAGAGATTTTTTTACCATTTTTAATAAATATACACTTGAGCTCAGGTATCCATTCAGCACCAGCGCCAGCAGCACAATATATGGCCTTACATTTTTTGAAGCCGCTAATGGATGGTATAGTTTTAAAGATTATAATCCTTTCAAATTGCGCAGATCGGTTGGTGTAGGTATGCGTTTTTTCCTTCCCATGTTTGGACTTCTGGGCTTCGATTATGGTATAGGGTTAGACAGAATAAATTCTACTACCGGGCTTAAAGGAGCCGCTAAATTCACATTTATGCTTGGCCAGGAGCCGGAATAAAATTCCCTTAAAAAATCAGCATTATGAAAAATTTTGTGATCACTTTAGTATCATGCTTATTACTGGCATTAAGTTCTTCTGCACAGCGATATGCAGTTATTGACTCAAAATATATCCTTGAAAAAATGCCGGAATATAAAGCATCACAACAAAAGCTTGACCAGTTCAGTGAGCAATGGCAGCAGGAAATTGACAAAAAATCTGCCGAGCTTGATAAGATGTATAAAGACTACGATGCTGAACAGGTAATGCTAAGCGATGAGCTAAAGAAAAAAAGAGAAGATGAATTATTTAATAAAGATAAGGAGCTTAGAGATCTGCAAAAGAAGCGATTTGGATACGAGGGAGATATATTTAAAAAACGTGGAGAACTCATAAAACCAATACAGGATAGGGTTTACAATGCAGTTCAAAAACTTGCTGTTTCAAAATTATATGATTTTATTTTGGATAAAAGTGAGGGAATTACCGTTATATTTGCCGACCCAAAACTTGACAAAAGTGATGATGTGCTGAAAGAACTGGGTGTTAAATAAATGCGAAAGCAATATCGCCAGTGCAGCCTAAAACATAATTATAGACACTTTATTTTAAACAAATCTTAAAAACAAAAATGAAAAAGTTCATTACACTCGTTTTAATTTCTACAGGAATTTTTGGATTCTCTAATACTGTTGCTGCTCAAAAAATTGGTTACATAAGCGCAGATGAAGTTATTCAACTAATGCCAGAAGCTGCTGATGTACAAACCCAGCTCGATAGTTATCAAAAATCATTGTATCAAAATGCACAGGAAAAGCAAACTACTCTAAACGAATCAGTACAAAAGTTTTATAAAGATTCAACTACTATGAGTGCCAGCTTAAAAGAAATTAAAAGAACAGAGCTACAGAAGCAGGTTCAAGATTTAAGTGGTGAAGACCAAAAGATTCAAAATCAGTTTGAACAAAAAAGGCAGGAACTTTCTTTGCCCATACAAAAGAAATTGCAAGTTGCCATTGAAGAAGTTGCGAAGGAAAACGGCTACACGTATGTTCTTCCGAGAGAGGCCTTAATTATTATGCCGCCATCAAGCGATATTGGCCCGCTCGTAAGAAAAAAGCTTGGTTTAAAAGAACCCACCACACCTGCCCTATCGACTCCAAAGATTCCAAAGACAAAATAATTTCACCAAATAATTAATTCAGGCCATTCTATAAACGGAATGGCTTGTTTATTTTTGACAGATGAGCACGTTATCTCCTATAGGAGTTTTTGATTCGGGGTATGGGGGCCTTACTGTTTTAAAGGAATTTGTAAAAAGGTTACCTAGATACGATTATATTTATTTAGGCGATAATGCCCGGGCCCCTTACGGCCCGAGATCATTTGAAACGGTTTATGAATATACCTTGCAGGCTGTTAAGTGGTTATTTCAACAAGGTTGCCCACTCGTAATTCTTGCATGTAACACAGCATCTGCAAAGGCTTTGAGAACCATCCAGCAGAATGACCTTTCTAAAATTAATGAAGAAAAAAGAGTACTTGGAGTAATAAGGCCTACTGTAGAGATTGTAGGGAATTATACCAGGTCAAAGCATATTGGGATACTGGGAACTAACGGCACTGTGCAATCGCAATCTTATCCTATTGAAATTGAAAAGTTTTTCCCTGAGATAAAAGTTTACCAGCATGCCTGTCCTCTCTGGGTTCCATTGGTTGAAAATAATGAGTATGCGTCAGCGGGTGCAGATTATTTCATAAAAAAAGATTTGAATGATCTATTAAATAATTCTCATGAAATTGATACCATCTTATTGGGATGTACTCATTATCCATTGCTTTTGAAAAAAATAGAAAAGTTTTTACCAAAGCACATAAAAATAATTTCACAGGGAGAAATCGTTGCTCTCAGCCTTGCTGATTATTTGATAAGGCATAAAGCCCTGGAGGCTAAATGTAGTAAAAAGGGCCAGTTAAGTTTTTTCACAACTGATTCCACGTCGGATTTTGACAGGCACTCTGCAGTTTTTTTTGGCAAAAAAGTGAGTTCTCACCATGTTGATTTAGTTAGCTATTAATTCATTTGTTTTGGCTTGAACTAACGGCAATGAATTAAGCAATGCTACGGCTCTACGTTCTTTTTACTTCTGAATCAAAATTCTACTATCAAGTTCTTAATTTTGAAATTCTTTTCTTACTTTTGCCGCCCTTTCACAAGCAGCAGGGATGGTGCCCGGCTGAGAAGAATATCAAATTTTTTATGAAAAGAAAAACAAAATAAAATGCCAGGTAAAAAACGTACATATCAACCACATAAGCGCCGGCGTAAAAGTGTGCATGGGTTCAGGCAGCGCATGGCAACAGCTAACGGTCGTAAAGTATTGGCAAGCCGCAGGAGAAAAGGTCGCCATAAACTTTCAGTTTCTGATGAGCACGGAAGTAAAAAGTAAACTTTCTTCAAATAATAATATCAATAGCCTCTTTACGAGGCTATTTTTTTTAATTTTAAGATACTCACTTTTTTTTTAATTTTTCATGACTCAGCAGAGATTCACTTTTAAGCCAATTGAAAAGCTAAAAAGCGCAAAACTTATCGGGCAAATTTTTAAAGAAGGACAATCGTTCTCTTATTATCCATTCAGGGTAATTTTTATATTTCCTGAAAAAAATAAATCTTTTTTACAGGCTGCATTTTCAGTAAGCACCAAAAATTTTAAAAAATCAGTAGATAGAAACAGGATAAAAAGATTAATAAGAGAGGCATACCGGTTGCAAAAAAATTCATTGCAAAAAAAGTTGGCACAAAACCAAAATCACCTTGTAATATTTATAATATACACAGGCAATGAGCTACCCGTTTATGATAGTGTATATTATAAAATAGGCGGCTTGCTTGAGCGGATTGAAAAAATTATTTCAAACAATGATGATAAGAAATAGAATACTATAAAAACAAGTCGGTATAAAGTTTACCACCCGGTGTTACAGCATACTTATCAAAATCATTAATCCCTTCTAAAGCGAGGACCTCTTCGTCAGTAAAACAATTACCAGTGCATTCAACAGAAGGCTTGCTTAATATGTAATAAGCTGCATCTGCAATTATTTCCGGTGTACGGCTCATATTTATTAGCGCTTCGCCTCCAAGTAGATTTCTTACTGCAGCTGTTGCAATGGTTGTTTTGGGCCACAATGTATTGGCAGCAATTTTATATTTCCTTAACTCCCCGGATAATCCTAAAGCAATCATTGTCATATCATATTTGCTCATCGTATAGGCGAGATGGTTAGTAAACCATTTTTTGTCAAGATTTATGGGTGGTGAAAGATTAAGAATATGTGGATTATCTCCATTTTTTAAATGAGGGATGCACGCCTTACTTACGAAGAAAGTCCCTTTTACATTTATATCATGCATCAATCCAAAAGCCTTATTCTCGGTTTGTTCAATTTTGGATAAAGAAATTGCGGAAGCATTATTTATTAATATGTCAATGCCGCCAAATGTTGCTATTGCAGTGTCTACAGCATTTTGTATTTGATCTTCAAAACGTATATCACACTGTATGGGCAAGGCTTTGCCGCCCGTTGCCTCTATCTCTTTCGCAGCGCTAAAAATAGTTCCCCCGAGCTTTAAATTTTCTTCAATTGATTTTGCTGCTATAATAATATTTGCTCCTTCACCCGCAAGTTTTAACGCGATCGCTTTTCCAATTCCACGTGATGCCCCGGTGATAAAAACTGTTTTATTTTTAAAATTCATAAGTAAGAACGATATTAGATGAATTAACCGATGAGGATAATATTACAAAACAAAAATGAAATAGTTTGAAAACATCGAGAGTAAAAAATTTATTTTGCCACTACAACTTCTTTTACGCTTCCAGTTCGTTTTAATGCCCCCCAGCCTTGTAGCTCGCCTTTAATCGCTTTATTAAAAGACTTAAGAAGAATATAGTACATAAGCTGCCGATAGATTAATCTTTGCGGGATCATCCATAAGAGCTTAACATGATTTTCTTTTTCATATGCGAAGGCAAGTGCTGCGCCCGCAATATCAATAAAGCTGAAAATGACATAATAAAGAATAATGTGCGGGATGCTTGCCACTATTATTCCAAAGGATGCTGCCAGAAGGCTAAGCACTAAAATAATATCCGCCAAAGGTGCAAGAATCGGAAGTATCATTTGGTATATCAAAATATTAGGCATTGCCACCAATCCCAAATTTTTGTATCTGGGATTAAAAACAGTATCACGATGTTTCCAGAAACATTGAATTACTCCAAAGCTCCACCTGAATCTTTGTTTTAAAAACTGCCTGAAAGTTTCCGGTGCTTCGGTATATGAAATCGCGGATGTACAGTTTCTTATATGATAGCCATTTCGGTGAAGGCGCATAGTGAGATCACAATCTTCCGCAAGTGTATCTGTGGTAAAGCCACCGGAAATAAGAATTGCATCTTTTCTAAAAGCGCCAATGGCACCAGGAACTACTGTAATGCAATTTAAAAGATCAAATGCCCTGCGATCAAAGTTTTGTGATGTAATGTATTCAATACTTTGCCAGCGGGTTATCATATTTATTTGGTTACCTACTTTTACATTTCCTGCAACAGCGGCAACAATTTTATTATCAAATTTTTTCATGAGCTCCATGACTGCATCCGATTTAAGCTGTGTATCTGCGTCTATGCATACAACAAATTCTGCGTTTGACTTCTGAATTCCGAAATTTAAAGCAGATGCTTTACCGCCGTTGGATTTTGTATAAACCTGTACTTTGACGGTTTCACTGAAATGCTCTTTAACCTTTGAATAGCTTTCATCTTTACTTCCATCATCAACAAAAATAATTTCAAGTTGAGGATAATCCTGTGCAAGCAAGCTGTTTATTGTACGGATAGCATTCAACTGTTCATTATAAGCTGGAATTACTATGCTCACCAATGGCCATTTATTTTCATCAGCTGTAAGTAGAGCGGTATATTCTGTAAAATTTGGTTTTGCTTCTTTACTTTTTTGAATACTTGCCAATATAGCCATGAGTATAATACGCCCTACAGATAATAAAATTCCAATAATGAAAAGTGAAAACAAAATATGACCGCTCCAGTAACCTGCCTCAGCAAGGAAAAAATTGAATTTTCTTGTCCACCTGTCTCTTGAGGATGCTACCATGGGCATTACTTCATCTTTGGTTTTACCCATAAGGTCAGCGACTGTTGTAAATACGTAACCTTGTTTTTTAAAATAATTAATTATCCTGGGAAGAGCTTCCACAGTAGCCTCACGGGTTTTACCCCCCGCATCATGCAATAAAATAATACTTGCGTTTCCTTCTTTCACCTGTTTTATTATTCTTTGAAGAATGCTGTCTGCGCTTACGCCCGGTGCCCAATCATTAGGATCGATACTTTCATTAATCGTTAAATAATTTTCACTCCGGCTTCTTTCAATTGGAGCAAGTTCTTCGAATGTCTGTGGCTGTGAGTCTGCATTATATGGAGCCCGGAATAATATTGTAGAATGGCCTGTGATGCTTTCAATAAGAAGACGTGTAAGTTTCATTTCGAGAGCAGCCCTCTGCATACTCATATCAGCAATATTATTGTGGGTAAATGTGTGATTACCTATTTCAAAGCCATCTTTATAAATCCTTTGGAGGATAGGGATATTTTGTTCGGCATTGATGCCAACTATAAAAAAAGTTGCAGGCACCTTTTCACGTTCCAGTATATCCAGGATTTGTGGTGTGAACTCTTCACTCGGGCCATCATCAAATGTGAGAATCAATTTATGCCCCTTTCCTAATGTAGTATCTTCTGCGAATTTTCTTATGACATATCCTGAAGGGAGCTGAATATAATTCTGTTCTGCAATTAATTGGTCTGTACTATCTATTTCAATATGAATCTTTCCGGGCTGTGGGGAATATATAATATCAAGAACTTCACCCTCACCCTCAAACCCAACATTATTTAATATAACAGGAATTGTTGTGAGTGAATCAAAATTAAAAGGATGATTTTGAAGTGAGGTATTACTCAAATTACGATTATAGTATTTCCACATTCTTTGATCCTCACTGCCAAGTCTCCACAGTGCGGTGCCTGCAGCCGGAAACTCGTCACTGAACCTTATAATATTAAACGTGGTGGCTGCATCAGTAAACCATACTTCATGCGGGGTTTTATCAATATAGCCTGTGGAGTCAGTTTCTTCTGATTCATAATCAAAATGAAGATTGTAGGAATCGTTATCATAAATAATTTTTGCATTAAGTGCTTTGGCTTTATTTATGGCATCGTTATATGTATAAACCTGGTCGTATTTTCTATTGGCCCAATCATATCCAAAACCTCCTATGCCCAGTATTATTTTTGAAGGATCAATTCTTTTTGCGGTCCATGTCATAGCATCCTCAATCCATTTTTGTGAGCTGATTGGCCCCGGCACTGTTGAATTATTCGATTCATCATAAGCCATTAAGATGAGGTAATCATTATAGTCCGATAGTTTCGTGTAGTCATAATCGTTATTTTTTGGTTCCACATCCATACTTACTAACATTTCTCTTGCGTGAAGTGTCTCATATAATTTTTTTTGGAATGAAGTAAGAGGCTCATTAGTGGATTCTGATAGTTCTTCAAAATCTACATTAATGCCATTTAATTGATAATGCGATAAAGTATCAGTAATTTCTTTAATAAACTGGTTTTCTAAATTAGAATCGTTTAACAGTTTATGAAGTAGTTTACCATCAAAACCAGTTTTTATGTTTCTAAAATTTGTAACCATCGGCATTATGCGAAGTTGTTTCTGCTTCATTAAAGCAAGACCAGCGCTATCAATTCTTGTTTGAAGGCGGTAAGTTATAGTGTCGATAAAAAACCATTCGGGAAAAATTGTATTAAGCTTGTCAGCATTTTTTTCAAGATCGGGATAAGAGGTATTTCCCGTCCACGGTGTGTAAAATGCAGCCCTGATTACGGAAAGTGAATTAGCTTTTGAGACAGATTTATTTTTAAGTTTTTTCAGGGAATCTGTTTTTTCTTTATTTAAAAGAAAATCTTTAAAACCTTTGTATCTCAGGTTCTGAGTATTTTTTAATGTAAGCGGATTTGTGGGATCTAATGTTGTTTCGTATTCTTTTGCCTTAGATTCCAAATTTGGTAAGTTTGGCAATGAGCCACTATACAAAGCAATTCCAAGAACTACAAAAAAGAAAATTGATACCATGGCCAACACACGGGTAGTCCATTTTACACTTTTCCATCTTGTTGGCCTGTTTGTTTGAAAAATCTGGGAGATATTAGTATCCATAAAACCTTTAAATCAATTCATCAAAACTTATTCATTTTTTGAAAGTCATGTATTATTTATTCAAAGATAATTTGAAGTTTTATAAAATGACAGTTAAACATTAAGCCTCCCTGGCAATCGCTGGATTAAATTGAACCAACAATTAAGTTTTGAATAGTAATCACATAAGTAAGTTTGCTGAATAATTCTTGCAGAATTGTTTGCTCAAGTTATTTTAACCAACTATAGAAAAAAGAAAGGCCCCTGTAGAAACAGAGGCCGTTTACCAAAACTAACTGCTTATGAGAAAATTGACTTTTAAAGTTTAATACTTATTAAGTTTCAAATCACATGCCAAAATTAAATGGAATTCTGTTAAGAAATATATAATAGGAAATCTCTTTTGCGTTTTACAATAATTAAATAAAAAAAAGCTGAGTTGATAACCACGTGACGAGGATTTTTATGATTCAATAAGTTTTGCAGAGTTTTCAGCGAACTGAAGTGCGTCAATAAATTCCTGTAATTCCCCGTTTAACACACTATCGAGATTATATACAGTTAGCCCAATACGATGATCAGTAACTCTTCCCTGCGGAAAATTGTAGGTTCTTATTTTAGCTGAACGGTCTCCTGTACTTACAAGGCTTTTTCTATGCCGCGAAATTTCTTCTTCCTGCTTGCGTACTTCTTCTTCGTATAATTTAGTGCGAAGCATCTGCATAGCTTTTTCCCTGTTGCCCAACTGGCTTCTTTCGGTTTGGCAAACAATTACAAGCCCTGTAGCAATGTGCGTAAGCATCACCTTAGTTTCCACTTTGTTTACATTTTGGCCGCCGGCACCGCCGCTCCTGGCAGTTTCCATTTTTACATCGCTATCCTTTACTTCTACATCCACTTCTTCTGCCTCGGGCATCACTGCTACTGTGGCAGCGCTTGTATGTACTCTTCCACTACCTTCAGTATCAGGTACCCTCTGCACGCGGTGAACACCACTTTCAAATTTTAAAGTACCATAAACATCCTCTCCGGTTACTTCAATCTGGACTTCTTTATAGCCCCCCACTGTGCCTTCACTTTCGCTCAATAAAGCAGTTTTCCATCCTTTTTGTTCACAAAATTTTAAGTACATTCTCATAAGATCTCCCGCAAAAAGAGATGCTTCATCTCCACCTGTGCCAGCTCTTATTTCTATTATCGCATTCTTTTCATCCTGGGGATCTTTTGGAATAAGCATGTTTCTTATCTCCTTTTCATAACGTTCTTTCTTTTGTAGTAATTCCGGGTACTCTTCCTTCGCAAGATCACGCATTTCCTCATCGTCACTATTAATCATTTCCTTATTGAAATCAATATCATCTAATACTTTAGCATACCGGTTCCTTACGTTCACAATTTTCTCCAGGTCACGATATTCCTTACTCAGTTGCCGGTACTTTTTATTATCGTTAACTATCTCAGGGTTAGAAAGCGATACCCCAAGCACATCAAATCTCGCCTTGATTGCTTCCAGTTTATCTAACATATTTGAAAATTAATTTAAAGAAGACTGTATTGGTGCATCACATGACATGAAACCAACACTGCATATCTTCGCAGGGTTGCAAAATTAACTTATTAAGTTTTACATGGCTTATCGAAAATTTCAAGCGGATTATTTATTTACCGGCATTAATTTAATGAGTAATACATCGGTATTAATTACTAATGAAAACGGGGAAATAAAGGATATTGTGGGCTATGAACAAGCAGGGGAAGGCGTAGAAATATTTTCAGGAATACTATCACCGGGTTTTATAAATACGCACTGCCACCTGGAGCTTTCTCATCTTAAAAATAAAATTCCTGAAAAAACCGGGCTCACAAATTTTGTTTATAAAGTTGTTACAGAAAGGCACTATCCTCAGGAAGAAATTGTACATGCAATTAGGATCGCAATAGAAGAAATGTTACAAAATGGAATTGTAGCAATTGGTGATATATGTAACAATGATTTGGCAATTTCAATAAAGAGAGATGAACGACTACATTATTATAATTTTATCGAAGTAAGCGGTTGGAACCCAAGAATAGCGGATGAAAGATTTGAACGTAGTAAATGGATTTATGATAAATATATTGAGAATGGAAAAAAAACCTCATTGACTCCGCACGCTCCGTATTCAGTTTCTTTCCCTTTATGGGAAAAAATTACCCCATATTTTTCGGGGAAAATTACAAGCATCCACAACCAGGAAACACGAACTGAAGATGATTTTTTTTTAAAAGGAACAGGCGAATTAATTAAAATGTATGAAATGATGAAAATTGATAATTCATTTTATAAATTTCCTGCTGCATCAAGTCTCCAGTCCTACTTCGAAAAATTATCTTCCGCGTCCTCGGTGTTACTGGTACACAATACTTTTATAAAACAGGATGATATTGATTTTATAAATAAAAAAAAGCCTTTGAACCAGCTTGTATCATTTTGCTTATGTCCTAATGCAAATATTTATATAGAAAATACATTTCCACCAGTCTTAATGCTAGTAGGTAATGAAGTTAAAATCGTTGTAGGAACTGATAGTCTTGCTTCAAATCACCAACTTGATATATTAGAAGAATTAAAAACAATCTCAAAAAAACTTCCTGGTATAAAAACAGAACTAATGCTAACATGGGCAACTCTAAACGGTGCAAAGGCTTTGCAAATGGAAAATACATTGGGAAGTTTCGAAATGGGTAAGCAGCCAGGCATTGTATTAATTGAAAATTTAGAAGGAAATAAATTTACTGATAGCTCAAAGGCAAGAAGAATTTTATAATACTTTATTTCAGATCTAATAGACCTGAAATATCATTACTCTCTCACAATAATAACTCATGCAATACCGGCAACGTCTTCATTATTCCAAATTCAGGAATGTGAAGTCCATAATAATTTTCCATAACTGTCAGAATCGTTTTTCGAATATTTTTATTCAATTTAATTTCTTTGAGATCCAATGGGTGAAGCGCTTTCAACAATTGTGAAATATGATTACTTATATCATTTTTTATAAAATAACCCTGTTCTAAATTTTTATCACTAAAATTCCCTTCCCCAGGATTGAAAATATTATTTTCTATAGAATAGTTATCGTGCAAACGAAACCCCAAAAAGTAAGCAAGCTGCATTGAAAAGTAAATTGGAAAATTAGCAGTTACTTCACTGGTGCAATTATCAAGTTCCAAAAAAGCATCTTCGCAAAAATAAAAAAGATCTGGATTGGCTTCGGGTTGTTTCAGGCATTTGTGTAAAAGCTCAACCATGTAAAGAGCTACTGCATTTTTTGCTACATCGCTTAAAATATTCCTGTACAAGTAAGCCCATTTTAGTTCTTTAATTCGTTGCAAATTTTTCAGGTCATTATGGTAAACCTGCATTTCAAGAATAGAAGAAGACTGGAAGAAATGCGCCTTTGACGTTTTGCTTTGGGTACGTACACCATTTACGATGTAGGATTGAATTCCAAAACCTTCTGTAAAAATGTTGGCAATCACAGAGGTTTCACCATATTTTACAGTACATAACACAATACCTTTTGTGGAATGGATCATAATTGTAGAGAAGATTCCTTTCTTTATTTCTCTAAATTACTATCATATTTCCATCGAAAGATTTAAATGGGTTCCCCTTTCTGCCGGAGTTATATATAAAATAGAATTTCCTTTTTTTAGAGGATTTCTATAAATAGTCTATTAAAGCCGCAAACCAAAAAAAACAATCACATCTTATTAAACCCGTGGGAATGAGAAAATACTGTAAAAAGTTGTAGTTAAACAACTACAGCATTATAGAAAATATTTTGGCAACTACAATTTTACAAAAAATCGGGCGTTTCTTATTTTTCCTATATCCGTAAAAAAGCTAAAACTTATAATTCAACTCCCTTATGACCAAGAATCTCACCCTACTTTTACTAGCATTTGTGTGTAAAGCACAACTATTTGGCCAAGTTAATTTACCGGTTTTCCAATCCCCGTCCAGTATCAATTCATCAGGTTACAGTGGTACAGGTTCAAATTATGATGTGAAATACCATAAGATGTGGTTGAGAGTAAATCCTGATTCAACACTATATGTGAGAGGAGATGTTCAAACCAATTTTCTTACGACACAAAATAATGTCAACAATATTTCATTTGATCTCAATAGTGCTTTCATAATTGACTCGGTTTATTACCAGGGAATTAAGTTGCCTTCTGGAAATATTATCAGGTCAGGAAATGTATTCAATATTGTTTTAAGTGGAACCTTAGCAATAAATACTTTGGACTCAGTAAGAGTGTACTACCAGGGATATCCCCCGTCCCCACCACCGGGCTACCCGGAAGGTTTTAAAAAATTCACTTCAAATGGGTTTAACTATATTATGACAGTTTCAGAATCATATGAGGATAGGGATTGGTGGCCATGTAAAGCAGATATGCAAGATAAGATTGACAGCATGGAAATTAAACTAAATGTACCATGGGCCTCACCTGCGGCACAGGATACTTTTTGGGGAATTGCAAACGGTAGATTAATTGATTCGACAATAGTAGGAAATAGCCGCACTTTTACTTATAAAACAAACTACCCGATAGCTTCTTACCTGGTGGGAGTGTCAGTTGGCAGATTTAATCATTATTACAGGGGCACCGTAAATATTAATGGTACAAATGTACCGGTTGTCTATAATTTACTCATAGGCAGAAGCGTAGCATCATACAACACTAATTTGTCTAATCTTGATAAAATGAATCTCGTTTTGGCGGCATACAGCCAAAAGTTTGGAGACTATCCCTTTAAAAAAGAAAAACATGGATATTATGATGGCCTTGTAAATGCAGGCGGCATTGAACACCAGACTTCGTCGTGTATTGCTACAGGTAGTCTTAATACATTATCTGTCTTGTCGCATGAACTGATGCATCAATGGTTTGGTGATAATGTAAGCTTTTCTACCTGGAACGATTTATGGCTTGCGGAAGGCTTTGCACAGTATAGTGAATCCTTAGTGGGTGAATTAGTTCCTTCATTAGGGATTAATCCATATACCGCCAGGAATGCTATCAAAACAGCAGCACTCGCCCTCTCAAGCGAAAGTGCATGGA
>DASYOM010000154.1:0-22223 GCA_036007765.1 Chitinophagaceae bacterium
TTTCTTTACTGCTGACCTGCCCGCTATTTATTACGTCACTGTTACCGGAATATCAGCATCAGGCGAAAACATATTTTACACTACATCCATCGGAAGGAAGTGAAATAGAAAAGGTTTTCATAGTATTTTTTTGATGCCTGGTATTTAATACCTGAAGCAAAAGAAATTTTTTATTGGCGAATCAAATTTTTAAAATTTATCTTAGTAATAAAAAATATTCCTTGTTACCTATTTTTTGAGATGTATTTAATGCACCTGAAAAAGATAACATAGCAATCCTGAAAATTTCATGTTTGAATAATCTTACCATTTGATGAGAGCTAATGATCAAAATTAATCAACAGTTAATTTTAAAATACCAGCTACACAGCAAAGGATTTAAGATTTATTTAAAAATACAATTACTAAAATTAATAGAACTATTTTAAGAATATTTTATTTAATAACCGGCTTATCCGAATCTTAGTTGAATTTATAACAAAAGAAAATTCAAAAATTTTTGATTTATCATCTTACCCAAATTATGTAATTTGGGATTAGGATCTCCAACTAATTTGCCTCAATCCTGTTTGCAATTAATTGCCTAAATGTTTTTATGTTTCGATACCTAAAAAAAAGAAGAAAAAGCAATTTTATAATAATCGGAATTTCTGTGATAATATATTTTGGCAATGTAATGTTTACAACACTTGATATTGCCGATAAAAGAAAAGATATTGCCGATTATGATGTGAGCAAATTCGCTGGTTCTGGTGTTTGTGCCAGTTGTCATAAAGACATTTATGAAAGCCATATTCATACAGCCCACTATTTAGACTCCCGACCAGCCGCAAAAGAATTTATTAAAGGAAGTTTTGTCCACGGGGGGGAATAAGTTTGTATTGGATGAAGTCATATTGCAGCAAAAAAAAATTTTCAGACAGCTTATAAATGCCATTGAATATAAGAGTGAGATTTTTTGCATTATAATTGAATTAATATGACAGGGATTACAAAAAATTATTCAGCAAAAGATATCTTTCTGCTTTCACCCTTTCTATTCACAATCTGAATAAACAAAACATTTTTATCGAGGCTAAGAAATTTGCCTGATTGAGATAAGAACGAAGATCCGTTATAAAATTCCTCTTTTTGATTTTTGCCATTTTTAAAACTTATAATGGCACTAACGTCATCGGCGTTTAATTTTACATTTTTCATTTTATTTCTGAGTTCAAATAATTTCAATACGTCGCGATTCTGGCTTGCAGCAACAAGGTACTTTCCTGAACTGCTTTGTAATTTTACAAGGGCTTTACCATTACCAGGAATATAGATTCCGCTTTGCTGAATAGTTAATGGCTGAAAATTTCCTTTGCCATCGCCTTTTAATAACAAGCCATTTAATGCATCATATCTTCCAGTTGTAATATCAGTTCCGTAATCATTTCCATTTATCAATACATCCAGGTTACCATCTCCATCAAAATCATCTGCAATCATTCCATTCAACGTGGAAACCTGCGCCTGCGGCGGTAAAGCAATCATGGTAAATTTTCCCTTGCCCTCATTTTTTAAATAACATGATTTCAGTGTGGTTGCTTTTAACCGCAAGGCATTTTTGCGCATTGCAGGTGAAATTATACTGTCCATAGTAGCATTGGCAAAAGATTTATAACTCGTAAATCTTCTTTTAATGCTTATCATTTCTTTTATCATATCGTCTCTCCCAAATGCAGGAAATTCTTTTAAGTTTCCATCCTTGTCAGGTAAATAAAGAGAAGGTATCGCATTATAGTTGCCATTGTTGTCAAAATCTTTAGCAGTTATGAAAACAGGAAATTTATCGCTTGCCCGGTATAAAGTATTTAAACCAACATTGCCTACTATATAATCTGTTCTGCCCGTATGCCTGAAATCGCCTGCTACAATTGAGTTCCACCAGCCACTTTCATTTGCTATGTTTGATGATGCTGTTACATTCCTGAATTTGCCATTAACATTCTTAAGAAAAGTTATCGGCATCCATTCGCCGGCAAGTATTAAATCAGTCGCACCATCATTATCAAAATCTGTAAATAATGCATCGCAGACTAAACCGATATTTTTTAATTCAGGAGCCACCTCCTTGGTGACATCTGTAAAGTGTGCATTGCCATTTTTTGAATCATTTCTTAAAATACAACTGCTTACAGGCTTAGGATAATGCCATGGGTCAACCCGACCTGATATAAACAAATCAAGCCTGCCATCATTATTATAATCAAATGCTCTCACACAAAGTTTGCTTGTATAATTTATCGGGAGTGCAAGAGAATCTTTTGTGAATTGCCCTTTTCCATTATTAATGTACAAGCGGTCCTGGTATTTAGCGCTGCCTGATTCATATTTATAACCGCCACTGGCAATGTAGATATCCGGTTTGTCATCTCCATTAGCATCAAATAATAAGATGCCTTCATCGTTATAAACATCATACTTCTTTTCACTGGCAGGTAATAGGTCTTTTTGTATAAACTTTCCATTTGCCTGTTGCAAAAAAACCTGAGCCAGATTATAAGAGTTGCCGCCAACAATTAAATCATCTAACCCATTTCCATCAATATCACCAGCAGCCAAAGCAGGGCTGTATTCTGAAAGCTTATGCGGCAATAATTTTTGTATATTGAAATCTATAAAGTCCTGGCTGTTGTCTTTATAATTTATATTGTAAGTATGGGTTACTTCTTTAAACAGAGCAGTTGTATCTGTTGCCCCTTGTTCATAAGAACATGTCTCTTTTGCATCCAGGATATTTACAATAAGTGTTTGATCGGCTTTTACATTTTTAATAGTTTGCTTTTTATTATTATTCCATCGTATTACAGCAGAATCAATAACTGTTATTTTACCCAGACCAAAATGACCTAGGCACTGCATGGTAGATAGATAACCCCTATAAGGATTATTCTCATAAAACTGCATTTTATTATGATTATAATAGATAGTTGCTGTAGCTCCTAAACCATTTATATTTTGAGAACTGCCTTTAAATTTTATTTGCAAAAAATGATTAGCAGAATCCTTACTATCCCGTGAAGTATTTCGGTATAATAAAGCATTATCATTAATATTGTTAATGACCATATCCAGGGCGCCATCATTATCAAAATCTGCATAAGCAGCGCCGCTGGAAAATGTAGACAAAGGTAAAACCCATTTATCTGTTACATCACTAAAAGTTAGATTGCCGTTATTGTGAAAAGCAAAGTTGTTAAGCTTAATCTGTGGTATTTGTTCCAGTATTTCTTTCTTTGATGCAAACCCGGTTGCATCTTTACGATAGGCTATAAAATCATGGTCGCTTACATCTTTTGGGAAGCCATTCGTTATAATTATATCACGATACGAGTCATTATCAAAATCTGTAACCAATGGTGTCCAGCTCCAATCTGTCTGTGCAATGCCACTCATAAACCCAATGTCGCTGAAGGCAAATGCGCCGGATGTATCATTTTCCCTAAGCCGCCGACCCTGGTTTACTTGCAACGTATTACGCACATATTGATATTGATACCCATAGGCATCAAAGTTTTGATAGGTAACATAACTTCCGGCAGACATCATCATTTTTTTGCGCTGGTTGTCTGGTGGATTCATGTCGAGCTCTATTACGTCGGGTAAGCCATCATTATTAATGTCGCTTACATCCTGCCCCATTGAATTAAAAGATGTATGCTTAAAATATTCTTTTACCCGGTTTGTAAATGTGCCGTCGTGATTATTTACATAAAGAATATTGTTTGAAAGAAAATCATCGGATACATAAATATCTTTCCATCCATCATCATTTATATCACAGATAGTGGCTGAATGCCCATAGCCGTGATCTGTTATTCCTGCCAGGTCCGAAACATCATGAAATACCGGATGGAGTAATCCGTTATCCATATCATTACGATAGAGCCTCCCCTTGCTCGGAACCGAGGTATTGTCGTTGTGATTAAAAACAGTAGTATTGCCACCGCTGGAAGCTTCATTAACGGTGAGATACATGTCAAGGTCACCATCGTTATCGTAATCGAAAAAGCTGGCCATAGTAGACTGTACATGAATATCAAGACCGTACTCGGCAGCCATATCTTTAAAATGAGGAATTCCATCTTTGTCTATTCCCTGGTTGATGTACAATATATTTCTTCTTCGGGAAGAATCTTTATAGATTGTGTTGCATATATACAGATCCATCAGCCCATCATTATTAATATCAACTACACAAACCCCACGGGCCCATCTCCCCAATCCTTCCACGCCGGCCTTATTCGTAATATCTTCGAACTTGAAATTGCCTTTATTAAGATATAGCCTGCAGGGCACCATGTTCCCAGTAAAATAAATATCCTGCAACCCATCGTTATTAAAATCGCCTATCCCTACTCCGCCTCCATTATAAATATTTACAACATCGAACGGATTAATAGAATCGTTTTCGATTATGAGATTATTAAAGTTGATACCTGAATGGTTAGATGACACCTGCTCAAATAGTGTGTGCTTTGTTTGGCATGCAGAGAGCCAAATCAAGAATGATCCAATAAATATTAATCGAAAAAAATTCATAAAATATACTGACAAGTTATAACGTAAATTATCAAAGAAATAAAAAAAGGCTCTCTCCTAAGAGAAAGCCTTCTTGTATTTCAAATTATTTTAGTAACCTGGGTTTTGAGTTAAATTAGGGTTCAGAGCTATTGCCCCTTGTGGAATTGGCAAAAGCGCTTTATCTGTTGTCAGAGTTGTATTATATAAACCGTGCTTCTTTCCATCCTGGGTTGGGCCTGGTGCCGGGTTTACCACCGGATCATAACTGGCGTCTACAGTACCATTAGCCCTTTTTATAAAGTCTATGGCTACATCTGTTCCTGCCCTGCATAGATCATAAAAAACAGAGTATTCTCCAGCCAATTCATGCCTGTATTCACTTAATACCATTTGTAGTGGATCGGTTATAGGTATACCTGGATTTCCTTTGTAATCGGCGCTGTCTTGGATTACTGCAGGCGCTATGCCACCCCATGCACGATCCCTTACTATTTTCAAATCAGCCATAGCACCAGGAACGTCACCAGTACGGGCTTTGCATTCAGCTCTGCTAAGTAAAACTTCTGCGTAACGTAAGAGTATTTGGTTTTGGTCTCCAAAGAGGTTACTTTGACCATCTTTATTAGAATTTCCCCCGGTAAGATTTGGATCTCTCCATTTTTTTGAACAAACATATCCGGTGCGGCCTTTGTCATCGCCATACCACGGCCTGGTAAGAGTTCCCACTGTGTTTAATATTTTGCCGTCATCTCCGGTGTAGATCGGGTTGCCCGCCTTAAAACCTTGTACTACCTGGTTGTACCCTTTCAATCCACCGTAGGCTGCAATAATTCCGGGACTCGCAATAGTATCGCCAGGGCCTACTATTGTGAGAAGTTTTCGTGTATCACCGGATTGATAAGAACTCCACAAAGCCGGGTTTCCATAATCATATCCCTGGCCTGTTAATTCCTGCGGCCAGCTAAAACTGTCTATCCATCCTAATTCAGCTCCTGGTGGTTGCCAGCTTCCTCCCCAGTCCTGCGGATCGCCCGCTTTTTTTTCGAACTGAACTTCAAAAAGAGATTCATCATTGTTTTGATGACTATATTCATTCGCATCAGCGAATTTTGGCATTAAATGATAATTGTTGCCAAGCTCCGGATTATTGAAAGCAGCTAAAGCCCCTGTATAATCTTTTAGCCACATCCGTGCTGCACCCTCATAGGCATAGGCTGCCCCTTTGGTGGCCCTTCCTAAATCAGCTGAAGTTAATGTCGTCTTAGATAGTAATAAAGCTTCAGCTTGTTGCATATCTGATGCAGCCTGCATAAATACCGAATCACGGGTAGACCTTGGCTTTAACCCAAGATTTACCTTACCAGTTGTGTCTATCTCAAGAGGCACACCTCCAAAAGACGCAGCGAGATAATAGTAGGTCATTCCACGTAGAAAATATGACTCTCCTCTCAAGCGAGCGGCTAACTCTGGCGTAATTATGGCTTTGTCAGCTGCTTTAGTAATTATGGAAAAGGCAGAATTAGCTCTCGCTATTCCAATATAAGATTGGTTCCAGAAAGTAGTAACTCCTCCAAAGGTTGCCGGTATCTGATAATTATTCCAAAATACGTCGCCGCCCCAGTTAAAAAAATCATGTGATCCAAAATTAGCACGATACCAGATACATTTTTTCAACAGATCACTATTCTGATAGGTATCATAAATAGCATTTACTACAGCTACCACATCTGCAGATTTATTGAATGCATCAGGGGTTACCTGAAATGTATTGGTTTGCTCCAAAAAGCTTTTTTTACATGCTTGCTGAACAGCAAGTATGAAACAAGCTACTATGATTATGATTGTAATTTTATTGCTTTTTTTCATATCAGTGATTTTTATCTTCTTTATTAAAGTGTAACGTTTAGCCCAAAAGTATAATACCTCGAGGAGGGATAGGTGCCATTGTCCACACCGTTTTGAGTGGCATTTCCACCCTGTACACCTATTTCAGGATCGAGCCCACTATATTTGGTAATGGTAAACAGATTTTGACTGGAAATGTACACTCTCACTCGTTTTAAGGTAATTCTATTGGTCAGGTTAGTCGGTATAGTGTACCCAACGGTAAGATTTCTTAGTTTCAGGTAACTGCCGTTTTCAAGCCAGGCGCTGGAAGGAACGCTATTGAGCGTATTATCATCATTTGCAAGTGCTCTTGCATACTTGTTAGAAGGATTTGTGGGAGTCCAGCGATTATTGAAATAATTAACGCTTACGTTTTCAACTCCTTCTGAGCCGCGTTTTTGGAAGCTTTCCAGGTCACTTTCCACATAGTTCAATATTTTATTTCCATAGGTTCCATAAAAGTACAGGTTGATATCCCAGGCTTTGTACGAAGCATCCATATTTAAGCCGCCGAAAAATTTAGGTTGCGGGTTGCCCAGACTTACCCTGTCATTCGCATTTACTACACCGTCTCCATTTGTATCTGCAAAATAACGGTCACCTGGTTTAGTCTGAGCCCTGTAATATATGCCACCTGGCGCTTTTGCATTTAATCCGTCAATCTGGGCTTGTGATTGAAAAATGCCTAATGACTGATAACCAAAGAATTCACCTACAGGACTACCAACAAATGACTTGGTAAATTCACCCCATCCTTGTCCTGTCAGGCCAAGCCCGCCAAAGTTTGTTACAGCATTTGTTCCGGAAGTGATACTGGTAAGCGTATTTTTAATTGTTGCCCAGGTTACGCCAACACCATAATGAAAATCCTTTCCTGAATTTCCGCTATAGTTGAGCGCAAGCTCAACTCCTTTATTACTCATGCTGCCTACGTTACGGGTAATAAAAGTATACCCGGTTTGTGCCGGTGCCGCCAGCGTTAGTAAGAAATCCTTTGATTTTCTATTAAACCAATCGACAGTCAGTGTAAAGGCGCCTTTCAAAAAAGCGGCATCAAGTCCTATATCGGTTTGATAATCTGTTTCCCATTTCAGCTTTGGATTTGCAGGTTGGCTTTGTGCAATACCATTTTGATAGATTTTATTAAAAGGATAACCAAGATTATCATTACCACCACCATTCACATTAGCCGCAAAATTTCCGCCGTAAAGCGCCTGGTATTGAAATAAGCCAATAGAACCCTGGTTGCCCACAGCACCGTAACTGCCTCTGAGTTTCAAATCGGATAGCCAATTAACGTCCCTGATAAATGACTCCTCTTTCAGTTTCCATGCTATTGCACCGGAAGGAAATACGCCATACTTGTGGCTGGTGTCGAATTTAGAAGACCCATCCCTTCTTATAGTACCCGTTATGATATACCTGTCTGCAAACTGGTAAGTTAACCTGGCAAACTGGGATTCCAAAGTAGAAATGTATTGGCCGTTGCCAAATTTATCAAATTGCAAATTTGAAAGTTGCGCCAAATCCCTGATAACAGCATTTGGGGGAATTCCACCCGCTCCCGTTAGCGTGTTTGTATTCTTCTGCGCGGAAACACCACCGACGAAGTTTATGGTATGCAAACCAAAGGTCTTATCGTAGGATAGGGTATTTTCCCATACCCACTCAAAGGTTTGACTTAGGCTCTGGTGATAAAAGGCATTTGCCGTGATGGATCCGGGATATTGATCATTCGCCCTGTGATCTTCCGGCTGAAAATAGGAGCCGGAAAAATTATTGGTATTCACACCGGCCAGCGTTTTAATTTTAAGGCCGTCAAAAATGGTCACTTCAAACGAACCATTAACCAATAAATAATTAGTTATGTTTTTATATTGATTGGTTTCAATACTATAAACGGGATTGCTAAACTTGAATACGTTGGAATTTTGAGGATTATAAAATCCATAATTTCCTTGCCCATCTTTTATTTCATTGGTCAATTTGTTCCCGGCATCCAGTGTTGGGGGATTTACGGCTAATTGGAAAAGTGATCCCGTTCCAAAGGGGTTGTTGGCATCCTGGTAAGTATATTTAGCGCTTGTTGAAGCCTTAAGCCATTTGGTAGGTTGATAATCCAAATTAAGGCCAAGAGCGAGTCTTTTGAAAAAAGATCCGAGAACAATACCTTTCTGGTCATAAAACCCCACTGACATAGCTGACTGAATTTTATCACTTCCGCCCCGTATTCCAACACTATAATTTTGTGTAAGGCCTGACCGGTATAATGCATCTTGCCAGTCTACACTATGAAGGGCATCAGGGGTCTGCCATAGCGGTAAGCCATGATAAGTATGCGTTGAATCCGACGCTTCAACCTGTGTAGATAGTGTTGCAAATTGCTGTGCATTTAATAAATCATATTTTTTCGGTTTGCTTTGGAAAGCATTGTAGGCATCAAGAGAAATTTCCAACCCACCTTTCTTACCCTTTTTTGTAGTTATAATTATCACACCATTTGCCGCACGAATACCATAAATGGCAGTGGCCGAAGCATCTTTCAAAACATCTATCGATGCTATATCATTAGGGTTAATATTGTTTATACCAGTACTTACAGGATAGCCATCGACTACGTACAGAGGCTCGTTACCATAACTGGCAAGACTACCCGTGCCTCTTATCAACACAGATATATTTCCTCCCGGAGCCGCATCATTATTAGTAACCTGTACACCTGCGGCACGCCCTTGTAAAGCCTGAGATGCAGAAATAACGGGAACCTTTTCAATTGTTGCAGCATTCACACTGCTTACTGAGCCGGTTAAATCTTTACGTCTTTGTGTGCCATAGCCTACTACAACTACTTCACTTAAATTTGAAACCGAATTTCTTAGCGAGATGGAAATTTGATTTCTGCCATTTATTAAAACGTCCTGCGTTTCAAAACCTACTGAAGAAATAATAAGTGAACTTGCAGAATTAGGAACTTGTAATGTAAAGTTTCCCTGTGCATCGGTTTGAGTTGCAGTTGTCGTCCCTTTCGCCGATACTGTTGTTCCAATAACCGCTTGCCCTGTGGATACATCAGTTACATTACCTGTAATTGTTTTTTCCTGCGCCTGGGCAACAATACCAAGAAATGTAAAAAAGACAGTTATTAAAAACTTTGGAGAAATTTCTGGTAATCTCATAGCTAATCGTTTAATTTATACTCAATTTAAAATAGAAAAACAAATACCGATATATTACCAAAAAAATAATTAAAGAAAGATAAAAAAGTATTAGAATTAGATCAAAGCAGGATATTATATAATTTTAGTTTTAAAATTCTAAATTTATTTTTAGCTTGATTTGCTTTACCAGTGACACCTGACACTTCAACAAACAAAACTAATAATTTTTAAATAAAATGAATTTTTATGAGTAAAATAGCTATGCTTGGTTCCGGATTTATTGCAAGATTTTATGCTGATTCATTACAAGGTTTAAGAAGCAGGGATAAAATTGTATCAGTCTATTCAAGAAAAAATTCTTCTGCTAAAAAGTTTTCAGATGATTACAATGTAAATCATTTTACAACCAGCATGGAAGAATCTATATCCAATGCTAATGTGGATATTGTGTGTATTGCTCTTCCAAATAATTTACATGAAGAAGCGGTGATGCTTTGTTGTAAACATAAGAAAGCAATTATGATCACGAAACCTTTGGGAAGAAATGCAGAAGAAGCAAAACGCATGTTGCAGGCTGCAGAAGAGGCCAACGTTTTTAATGGGTATCTTGAGGATCTTGTTTATACTCCCAAGTTTATTAAAGCAGAAAAGAGCGTAAGGGAGGGAGCATTAGGAAGAATACTTTGGGCAAAGTCAAGAGAAACACATCCGGGCCCGCATAGTGAATGGTTTTGGGATATTGAACAAGCTGGCGGTGGATGCATTTTAGATTTGGGCTGTCATTGTGTGGAAATTGCACGAAGTTATATTGGCAAGGATATAAGGCCGGTTGAAGTAATGTGCTGGGCAGATACCCAGGTAAAACCAATTGATGCGGAAGATCATGCTATTGCATTGGTAAAATATGAGAATGGTTCTATAGGGCAATTTGAAGTAAGCTGGGCCTTTCGTGGCGGAATGGATTTGCGTGATGAAGTAATGGGAACTGAAGGAACCATCTGGATAAATAATTTTTTAAGAACAGGATTTGAAATGTTTACAACAGGTAAAGGCGGCGATTACATTGCTGAAAAAGCGGAAAGTAATTCAGGGTGGCTTTTTCCTGTAGGCGACGAAGTAAATGAACTTGGTTACAATCACATGTTTATGGATATGCTTGACTCATTAGAATCTGGCAAAAACCCTAAAGAAACTTTTTACGATGGCTATGTTGTGAATGCAGTATTGGACGCAGCTTACAAGTCTGCTAAAAGTAAATTATGGGAACCGGTCTTGTTAGATATCTGGCGGGGAAAAGAAGGATACACCAAAGACAGTCATTTGGTGGAATTTGATAAAGAACATTATTTAATAAAAGAAGAAGCGACACACTACGGTGAAAAGAAATTCATTCTAAAAAATAAGTTAACCGGAAAAATTGTGGAGAAAATTAAATAAAGAAGTAAATTAAACAGGTCATTTTCTAATCATAACTTTTCCAAAAGCTGCAAAGCCAACTGTTTGTTTTCCTTGCTTCATTTTATATTGTATGCGTTTAAGAAGCAACCAGTCATCAATGTAAATGTTTACAGTGGTAATATTCATAAACTGCTCATAAAATTGTGGCGTTTTTTCCGGCGTTGGAACCACGTCGCCCCAAATTGCGTTGATGGTCTCTATCTTTATGGTTCTATCATCAGGCTTTGTATAAACTGCAGCTATTACGATAATTAATATAATTGCTATCACAATCCCTCTCGTTTTCATTTTACTAAGCTTTTTATTTTAATAATCGTTATCCTTTATTTTACTCAATAACTGTATGGGATACACGATTTAATTCTCTACGTTTTTTACACATGTAAATTTAGTTGGGATATTTTCTCTGGGAATTTTTTTAAAATTCTTTAGAAATTTTATTAAGGAGGGCTTCTTTTATTTTAATGTAATACAAGGCTCTTTTCAATCTGCTCAAGAGATCTTCCTTTGGTTTCGGGCATTATTTTCCATACAAAAATTAATTGGGCCACCATCATAATAGTAAAAAATAAAAATGTATTTCCCGCTCCAAGTTTTTCTGTAATTACAGGAAACGAAAATGCAATCACAGCGGCCAGCACCCAATGCGTAAGGCTTCCAAGCGTTTGGCCTTTTGCCCTTACCTGGTTTGGAAAAATTTCAGAAATAAAAACCCATATAACTGCTCCCTGGCTAAATGCGAAAAAAGCAATGTACACAAGTAAATAAATTGTGATTGAAATGCCACGAAAATTTTCTGAGTAAAAGGTGTAAGCAACAAGCCCTAATGTTGCAATCAAACCAAAAGAGCCTATAAGCATTAATTTTCTTCTGCCTACCTTATCTATAAAATTGATGGCCAGTAATGTAAAAATTAAATTTACAGCACCAATACCGACTGTTGAAAGCAATGAGGAGCTTCTTCCGAGACCGGTCATTTCAAATATCCTTGGGGCATAATAAATGATTGCGTTTATGCCTGATACCTGGTTGAACATGGCAAATGCAATCGCAAGGAAAACAGGAAAACGATTATTTTTTGTAAACAGTTGATCTGTATTACCGGAAGCTTTTTCTTCAATATCGTTGTTCCTTATATTTTCTAAAACTTCATCACTCGTACCAGGGTTTATGATTTGTAAAATTCTCCTGGCTTCTTCAACTTTATTTCTTTTCAAAAACAGCCACCTGGGACTTTCAGGAACGAATCTCAATAAAATTAAAAATAATAAAGATGGAAATGCCTGTACGCCCAGCATCCAGCGCCAGGAAGCATCACTTGCACCAATTAAATAATTAGAAAAATAAGATATCACTATTCCAAGCACTATATTAAACTGAAACATCGCAACTAATCTTCCCCTCATATTTGCAGGAGCAATTTCTGCAATGTAAACAGGTGCAGTCACTGATGATGCACCAACACCCACGCCACCAAGAAATCTAAAAATCAGGAACAGGTACCAATTGCCTGCCAGTGCTGTGCCTAATGATGAAAGCAAATAAAGGGATGCAATTATGATTAATGTTGTTTTCCTGCCAAACCTGTCAGAAGGAATACTTCCCAACAATGCGCCAAATATTGTTCCGATCAAAGCTATGGATACTGTAAACCCATGTTCTACCGTATTAAGATTCCAAAACTTTTGAATGGACTGTTCAGCACCTGAGATAACTGCAGTATCAAATCCAAATAGGAATCCTCCGAGGGAAACAATGATACTCCAGCCAAAGATTTTTCTGTTATTCATTTTACAAGCGATTAGAAAAGAAAGATACTTCGTTCTTTTAAGAAAGTGATGTGCAAATGAAACTTTATTTAAAAGTGAATTGATATTCTTACTATGCAATCATTACATGGCAATGCTATTTATCATATGCATAGATTCTTTTAGCTTCATGTATAAGTTTTTAAATACCGGGAAATATTTTTCATGAGCCAGGTAATTATTTTCAATTGGCTCAATGGTCGCATTCCTTAATGGTTGTAGTGATGAAAAATTTTCAACAAGATGGATCGCTTTCACGCATAGCAGCCCCGCACCTATTGCCGATGCATCTTCCGTTTGAACAAGGCATATTTTTTTTCCTGTTACATCTGCAAGAATCTGCACCCATGTTTTAGAATGTATAAAACCCCCGCTCACATTTAATTGTTTTATCGGCTCGGTTGATTGTTCTACAATTTGCAAAATATTTTTCAAAGCATAACAAAGCCCTTCCAATGCGGCCCTTAAAAAATAAGATTGGTTGTGGTATGATTTTATTCCAAAGAAAACTCCGCACGATTGTTCATCCCAGATTGGTGCACGTTCGCCATATAAGTATGGAAGAAATAATAATCCTTTTGATCCGGAAGGAACCTCATCAACTCTTTTAAAAAATTCATTGTATTCTTTTTCTCCGGGCTCCTGAATTTGCAAAAATGATTTCATCATCCAATCAAAAACATTACCGCCGTTATTTACCGGCCCACCACATATAAAAGTTTTTGTGTCCAACACATAATTAAAAATCATTGCACCGAAATTTATTACCGGCGTTGCATTGGCAATCCTTACCGCACCACTGGTGCCAATCGTTATTGCAGCAGTACCTCTTTCCATTGCAAAACTTCCCAGGTTAGCAAGGCAGCCATCACTTGCTCCTATACAGAATTGTGTGTTGGCTGGAATATTTAATATGCCTGCGATTGTATTATTTAAATCATTTCGAATAAAATGAGTTGGAACAATTTCAGAAAGATGATCAGTATCAATTCCACATAATTGCAATGAATTATAATTCCATCCATACGTTCCAATATTAAATAAGCCTGTGGCGGAGGCTACAGATTGATCTACCTGGTAAGCACGGAATAACCGGAACCATATAAATTCTTTAATTGAAATAAATTTATCTGCATTTGAGAAGACTTCCGGTGCATTTGTTTTCAGCCAAATAATTTTGCATAAAGGAGACATTGAATGAATAGGCGTTCCTGTTTCTCTATAAATAGCTTCTGCATTTTGAGATTCCCTGATTTCATTTGCAATTTTTTCACTTCTTGTATCTCCCCATAGAATTAAATTTGTAACCGGTAAGTTGCTTTTATCTGTTACCATTAAGCTATGCATGCAACTGCTCAGGCTTACGGCAACGGGTACATGCTGTAATTTATTTACTATTTCTTTCAGGCAATTTACAAATGCATCCCATATAGTTTCAGGATTCTGTTCAGAAAAACCAGCAGGCATATCCAGCATAGAATAATGTACCTGGGAAGATGTAAGTATTTCACCCGAATGATTTATTGCAACTGCCTTTGCGCTGCCGGTTCCAATATCAATTCCAATAATATATGATGATTGCATAATCTTTTACAGGTTTATATATTTACAATTTCATGGTTACATTAATCAAAAATATTCTCAAGAGATATTTAAAAAATTCAAGCCAACTTTTTTTGATAATTTATTTTAAAACTGTTACCCCCTTAAAATTAGTTATTCGTTTAATAAAAGTTTTTCATTCCTCAAATCTCATTTGAATAACCGGTATTGTTCGAATCGACAAATCACTATATTTATCAAAGATTGTTCTTCAAATTATATTGAGAAAATATGCGATTATTAAAACCCCGGCTTTCATTCACACAAATAATAAATATGAATGTGGGGTTCTTTGGTATTCAATACAGCTTTGGTTTGCAACAAAGTGCGGTAAACCCAATATATGATTTTTTAGGCGCCAGCCCCGACCAGATTCCTTTATTAAATTTAGCAGGGCCTGTTACAGGATTGCTGATTCAGCCTGTAATTGGCGCATTAAGTGATAAAACATGGTCACCAAGGTTTGGCCGCCGCAAACCCTATTTTTTTATCGGCGCCTTGTTTTGCAGCATCGGGTTATTCATTTATCCTTTCAGTAGTTCGTTATGGATGGCGGTAGGATTGTTGTGGGTTTTAGATGCGGCAAACAACACTGCTATGGAACCTTACAGGGCATTCATTGCTGATAAATTACCACCTGATCAACACGCAACCGGTTTCCTTTCACAAAGTTTTTTTACAGGCCTCGGCATCACGCTGGCTAATGTGTCATTATACTTTTTTCAAAAACACATTCATGGCACTCATGGGCAAATTCCTTATTGGGTTTTCGGTTCATTCTTTTTAGGATCTGTTTGTTCCATCGCTTCAGTAAGCTGGTCCATTTACAAAACTCCGGAAATACCGCCAACAGCTGAAGAACTCGCCGCGTTGAAAGCCGGTAAAAAGGGATTCGCTGAGCCTTTCATTGAAATATTTTCAGCTATAAAAGATATGCCGAAAGTGATGTGGCAACTGGCGCTCGTCTATTTGTTTCAGTGGTATGCATTATTTTGTTACTGGCAAAATGCTTCTAAAAGTATTGCCCAATCTGTATGGGATACATCACCAGTTCTCAATAAATCATTGTACGAGGAAGCAGTAGGATGGACGGGTTTGGTGAACGGATGGTATAATGTGGCGACATTTTTATCAGCCTTTGCTTTGGTTGGGCTTGCAAAAAAATATACTCCAAAACTGGTACATATAATCTGCCTGGTTATGGCAGGAATTGGACTGTTGATCTTTCCGCATATTGAAAATAAATACCTGCTATTTGCTCCTATGACGGGTTTTGGAGTTGCGTGGGCAAGCATGATGGGAGTGCCTTATTTAATGGTTGTAAATGATATTCCCAAAGAAAGATATGGTGTTTATATGGGCATCATAAATATGATGATAGTAATTCCAATGATCTTACAGAACATTACTTTTGGATATGTTTTAAAACATTTTTTAGGAAATGATTCCGGCAAGGCGATTTCATTTGCGGGTGTATCTTTGTTGCTTGCTGCTGCTGCCACTACTTTAATAAAACCTGCGGTATTAAAACCGGGTACAGATGTTCCGGAAGATATGCCTATACTAACTGCTGCGCATTAATTAATTTCAATAAAAATTTTCTTATGAAAATATTATGTATAGGAGAGGCGCTTATTGATATGATATGTACTGATACCGGTTCATCACTTGCAAACGGCGAACATTTTTTAAAAAAACCAGGTGGTGCTCCAACCAACGTGGCTGCAGCAATTGCAGCTTTAGGGGGCGATGTTTTGCTTTGCGCTAAAGTAGGTGCCGATCCTTTCGGCCAGCAATTAATTGATACAATGAAAGATTTTGGTGTATCAACTATATGGATGGTACAGGACAAAGATCATTTTACAACTTTCGCATTCGTATCATTAATGAAAGACGGGGAAAGAGATTTTGTTTTTAATCGTGGCGCCGATGGTGAGCTTACCGAAAATAATCTGGAAGGAATTGATCTTGATAAATGTTCCATTATCCATTTTGGCTCTGCAACTGCTTTCTTGCCCGGGCCTTTGCAACAAGCATATAAAAGTTTATTGCGAAAAGCTGCGGAAAAAAATCTATTTATCAGCTTTGATCCAAACTACCGGCAACTGCTTTGGAAAACCGATACAGCATTATTCATTGAGCAGTCATGGGATTTTATGAAAGCATGCCATTTTTTTAAAGTAAGTGATGAAGAAGCCATGTTATTAACCGGAAGGTCATCAGTAAATGATGCAGCAAAAATTTTATCAGAAAGTACCAATGCCACATTTGCTATTACCCTTGGTAAAGAAGGCACCCTGCTGATGCGGAATAAAAATAAAACGATCGTTCCAACCATAGCAGTAAAATCCATTGACAGTACCGGTGCGGGAGATGCTTTTGTAGGGGCTATTTTATACCAGTTAAGAAATCATTCATTGCAAATGACAGAAGCTATGAGTGCAGCAGACTGGAAAAATATAATTACCAATGCAAATAAAGCAGGGGCACGTACCTGCGAGTATATGGGAGCGATGGAAGCTTTTAAACATTTGAGCGCCCAGATTTTTGACTAATAACGTTAACGAATGTACGATTATAAAATTCATAGTGAAGTTGCAAAACTTGCAATAAAAAATAAACTGGAAAAAACCGGCAGGGATAATTTATTTTACACAAGATTGATTGCAAATGCCGCATCCGTACATTCATTATATAATGACCTATATGGGAACCACGAGCACGGTGAAAAAATTTTCGGGCAGTTACTTGAAACTATAATGGCTGCATTCGTTGACCGGTCCATACAATTACAAAAAAAAGATAACCGTAAATACAAAAAAGGAAACTGGTTCCTTAGCAACAACCTTGCGGGTATGAGCCTGTATGTTGACAGGTTTTGCGGCAGCCTTTCTGAGCTTAAAACTAAGCTTGATTACTTCGAAGAATTAGGTATAAATGTACTTCACCTGATGCCATTATTTGAAAGCCCTGAAGATGAGAGTGATGGCGGTTATGCAGTTTCTGATTTCAGAAAAGTAGACAAACGCTTTGGCACATTGAAGGATCTTAAAAGTCTTCAAAAAAAAATGCGGAAGGAGAATTTGTACCTGATGATTGATATCGTTCTTAATCATACTTCAAACCAGCATCAATGGGCATTAAAGGCAAAAGCTGGTGATAAAAAATACCAGGATTTTTTTTACATGTATGATGACAGAATACTACCTGATGAGTTTGAAAAAAGTATGAAAGAAATTTTCCCTACCGCTGCACCGGGAAACTTTACATGGGTTCCTGAAATTGATAAATGGGTGATGACTGTTTTTCATAATTATCAATGGGATCTTAATTATTCAAATGCGCAGGTATTTATTGCGATGCTTGACACCGTATTTTTTTATGCGAACATAGGTGTAGATATTTTACGCATAGATGCTCCGGCTTTTATCTGGAAACAATTAGGAACATCTTGTACAAATCTTCCTCAGGCGCATACACTTTTACAATTGATAAAGTTATGTGTGCAGGTAGCTACACCAGGCATGGCCTTGCTCGGAGAAGCGATACAGGCTCCGAGGCATATCATGAATTATTTTGGCAAAGGATTATTTACTGCAAGAGAATGTGATTTTTGTTATAATGCAACACAGATGGCTTTGCAATGGGATGCGCTGGCGACGGGCGATACAAGAGTAATGCTGGCGGCGCAACATGTTTTATTACAAAAACCAACTGGCACTTCATGGATCACTTATACACGCTGCCATGATGATATTGGGCTCGGCTATGAAGATGCTATGATTGTTGAAGCAGGGTTTGATCCGCTCCTACACCGGGAATATTTAAAAAATTATTATTCAGGAAATTTGATTGGTTCCCCCTCGATGGGCGCATTGTTTTCATTCAATCCAAAAACAGGGGATGCACGTATTAGTGGCACCCTTGCGTCGTTATGCGGTTTACAAAAAGCAATCGAAGAAAATAATTCAACTGAAATCGAATTATCCATAAAGAAGATATTAATGATGCAGGCAATCAGTTTTTTTATCGGCGGATTGCCAATGCTTTTTTATGGTGATGAAGTTGGCAACATAAATGATGAAGCATATTTAAATGAGGGAAACAAAAGTTATGATAACCGCTGGATGCACCGGCCAAAAATAAATTGGGAAAAAAATAAGCTAAGAGAGGCAAGTGGTACAGTAGAGAATCGAATCTTTTACGGCACAAAAAAACTTTTAAACATTCGCAGAAAATTAGCTGCGATTGAAGATACCAGCAATCTGACATGGATAAAGCCACATAACATTCATATAGCCGGATTTATAAGATATAAAAAAAGGCAGCAGATATTTTGTTTGTTCAACTTCAGTAATGCTCCTTCGTTTATCACATGGTATGCATTTAAAGGAAACGGAACGGCCCCGGAAAAATTATATGACCACTGGAAAGGTGGAAACTATAACGTAGGAAACGATGATGAGTTTTTGATCATTGAACCCTATGGTTTTCATGTGATGGAAGAAATATAAATTTCACTTCTGGCGCATTCCCCAAAAAAAATCTCCAGTCTTTAAATGTATTAATAGCATGTTTAATGTTTACTTAAATATCCCAAATTGTGCAACATAAGCAACACCACGCGTTATTTTTTTGAAATAATGCATACATTTTTAACTGGTATAATTTATGAGGAATAAGTTAATTATCAATAAATGTAGAGTGTTTAAGGGATGGATAAGTCAAAAATAATTATTTCGTGCCTTTATGTAATATTAATCATATTTACTATTGCAGTATTGTTACTGATTATTTTATTATGAAGAAAAAATCTATGAACACTTTTCTATTTTGAAAGTGATGCAATTTCATTTGCCGCAAGCCAGCCACTCGTCCATGCGTATTGAAAATTAAATCCGCCGGTAATTCCATCAACATCTAAAATCTCTCCGGCAAAAAATAATTGAGGTATAATTTTACTTTCCATTGTGATTGCATTCACCTCGTTTAATTTTATTCCACCTGCTGTCACGAACTCTTCTTTAAAAGTTGTCTTCCCTTTCACGTGAAATTGCTGTGAGCACAATTGAATTGCCAAAAGGTTTTGAAGTTTTGCAGGCAAATCCGCCCATCGTATTTCTTCATTTATACCGCATGATTGTAAAAGATATTTCCAAAATCTCTGTGGCAAATCAAAAGGGTTCCTGTTACTAATTTTCTGTGAAGCAAGTTCATTCCGCAAAAGCTTTAGTTTTTCCAGAACAAGGTTTTCGTTAAGGGACGGAAGCCAGTTAACTGAAATAGAAAAATCATATTGTAAACCGGAAAGAGCCCGGGCCGCAAAAGCAGAAAGTCTTAAAATAGCCGGGCCACTAAATCCCCAATGTGTAATCAATAAAGATCCCTCCTGTTTATGTTTGGTTCCATTTATTTTTACAACTACATTCTTTAATGTAATGCCCATAAGCTCAACAACAGGATCGTGAGGAATATTAAATGTAAATAAAGAAGGAACAGGCAATTCGAAAGTGTGACCCAATTTTATAAGCCAGCTAAACTGTTCTTTTTTATGATAGCCGCCACATGCAATACAACTAAAATCCGTATTGAATTCATCGCCGTTTTTACATTTTAATCTGAAGCCATTATGAAGACTGTTTTTTTCAATTTCGGCTTCATCTTCCTTTTCAAACTTTTCAACTTCGATAACTTCACAATTCATTAAAATTTTTATGCCTGCATTATTCGCTTCCTGAAGAAGGCAGTTAATAATTGTTTCAGAAGAATTACTTTCAGGAAACATCCTGCCGTCATCTTCTGTTTTTAATTTTATTTTTCTTTGCTCAAACCAATCGATTGTATCTGTTGTAAAAAAATGATGAAAAGATTGTTTCAAAAACTTTTCGCCACGTGGATATTTCTTAATCATTTCAGCAATGCTGAAACAGGCGTGGGTTACATTACAACGCCCTCCGCCACTCACTCTTACTTTACTTAAAAGCTTAGATGTTTTTTCTATAATTGTTACATTAAGTTCCGGGTTTTTAATTGCTGCATTTATTGCACAGAAAAATCCTGCTGCGCCACCACCGATAACTATCAATTTTTTTTGCATTGCATGCAAGATATTTGAAAATGGAATTTATAAATACTCTTTTAAAAAATCCGCTACCACTTATTTTTGTAAAAGAATGTGATGACATTTAATTATGATTTTAAAAATCATAAATTTAAATTTGGGGGTTCATTTTATATACTATTAAACATGGCAATTAATATCTCTACAATTTTCATTGAAACCCCGGTTCAAAAGGTTTGGGATGCACTCACTAAGCCCGGGTTGGTAAAGCAGTGGCAATATGGAAGTGACTTAATTACTGACTGGAAAATTGGTAATGATATAAGATTTAGAACAGAATGGGAAGGCAAAATATTTGAACAATGGGGGAAAGTTTTAGAAGTGCGGCCTAATGACTTACTAATGTACAATTTGTTTGCACCACGGCCTGGCCTTGAAGACAAGCCAGAAAATTATTTTATTATGAGTTATATTTTGACGCAAGAGATTGGACAAACAAAACTTCAAATTATACAAGAAGACAATAGGCCAAATGCCATACAAGAAGAACCGCAAGGCGAAGAAAACCCAATTCCGCAATCACTAAAAAAAGTAATTGAAACTAATTGAAAAGAAAACATAAAACTGGCAACATCAAAATTAATAATTGAACCTCATTTCAATAGCCAACGAAATAGAAATGAACTGATTAATAATCTGAGTAAAGATTTGTATTTGCTTTTTCTGCTATTTCGATATTATCAAAAGATGAAAGAATATCCGCGGCATTTTTTCTTACACATACAGTATGCTCGTAATGAGCGGAAGGCTTTCCATCCTTGGTACGTATTGTCCAGCCATCCTTATCATTATACACTTCTTTGCGGCCCATGTTTATCATTGGCTCGATGGCAATTACAAGCCCATCGTTTAATTTTGCGCCGCTACCACGCTTTCCATAATTAGGAACCTGCGGGTCTTCATGAAGTTCTCTTCCAAGCCCATGCCCTACCAATTCACGGACAATTCCATAACCATTTTTACGTTCAGTATATTCCTGAATTGCGAAAGCGATATCGCCAATGCGGTTTCCAACCACAGCTTTTTCTATTCCTTTATAGAGAGAATCTTTGGTTACACGCATAAGTTTTTTTACGCCATCACTTACGCTTCCTAACGCAAACGTGTAGGCGCTGTCTCCATGAAAACCATTCTTAAAAACGCCTACATCAATCGATACAACATCTCCATCTTTTAATTCGTCTTTTGTTGGGAACCCATGCACAACCGCATCATTTACTGACATGCAACATGCATAAGGAAACCCATGATAGTTTTTGAATGATGGAATAGAATCGTGAGCCCTGATAAATTGTTCCGCCAGGTTATTCAAATAAAAAGTAGAAATGCCCGGCTTTATTTTTTTAGCTACTTCTGCAATTGTATTATTTATAAGCAAACAATTTTGCCTTACCAGTTCAACTTCTTCCTGAGTTTTATACATGATCATCACAAGTCTATTTAAAAAAACCCTGACAATAAAGGCCAGGGTTGCATTAAAATATTTAAAACTAAATTATAAATTCCCTGTTACACCGGGAGCTACAGTTTGTCTTCCCTGTATGCGACCGGAGCTCATCAATCCATCGTACTGTCGCATAAGCAATTGAGTTTCTATTTGCTGAAGCGTATCAAGAACCACTGCAACCA
>DASYOM010000155.1:0-11717 GCA_036007765.1 Chitinophagaceae bacterium
CTCCCAGCCTTCCTACCCTTGAAAATTCAAGCAGGTTTAATATGAGTTGCCGCATTCGTTGTGCGCCATCTACAGCAAAATCAATATATTGTTTTGCTTTATCATCAAAAGTGCTTCCGTATTTTTTTTCCAATTGGGTTAAAAAGCCTGTTACCATCCTTAAAGGCTCCTGCAAATCATGCGAGGCTGCATAAGCAAATTGTTCCAGCTCTGTATTTTTTTGTTCCAGCATTAGTACTGCTTTACTTAAAGATTGCTGTTCTTTATTTAGTTGCTGATGCAATTGTTTTTCTTTTTGGAGTGTTTGCTGCAACCCGTTAAATAAACCAGGTATAAGAGCTGCAGACAGGAAACTTAAAAAAACAAGGTTGGAAGAAACAGCTATCCATGCACTGGTAGGGTTTTTCAAATCGTTCCAGGGTAATTGCCCAAAAAAAATAGCTATTGCAAACAGGATACATATAAAAGTATTGAGGAAGGCAGGCCACCATGCATATTGTGCAGGAAAAATGAGGATGCCGAAAATACAGCCCAGTTGAAGATATAGCAGCCCGGGGCCACTGAGGCCAATATAATACAACAACACGCAACTGAGCAAATACAAAGAACCTATAAAGATTATTTTGCGGATATGGAGAGCGATGCCGGGCAGGAATGCCACCATTACTATACTTATTACTGTCATCCCATCAATCACAGCCAAAATATATTTGCCGGTATTAATACTTAAATAAACTCCGGGAATCAAGGCTATCAGGCAAAATGGAAGAAGATAAATTATGGTGCGGGCAAACAGGTTATTGCGCCAGTAAACCATGTCCGGCATAGCAACCTCCGGACTGGCGCAGTTGCGTTTAATATGATGGATATATATGTTCCAGATTCTCAAACTAAGATTCTTTTGGCAGTTTAAAATAAAATGTGCTTCCAATATTTTCTTCTGACTCTAACCAAATTGTACCTCCATTACCTTCTACAATTTTTTTGCAGGATGCAAGGCCAATACCTGTTCCTTCATATTCTTCTTTTGAATGCACCCGGCTGAATATTTCAAATATTTTTTCAAATTTATCGGCAGGGATACCGATGCCATTATCCTTTAAACTAATCAGCCACTCATCTTTGTTCTCCACCACCTTTAATGTAATTACAGGATGTGTGTCTCTTTTTCTAAATTTGATCGCATTGCTCAACAGGTTTTGAAACAGGCGAATGATATCCGTTTTGTTTACCACCAGCTTTGGCAGTTTGCCTTCTGTTATAATCTCCGCTTCACTTTCTTTTATCAGGTTAAATAGATTTTGTTGGGCCGCATTAAACAGTAAATGCAGGTCAGCTAATTCTTTATGACTGTTATATGCGGCAGTGTGCGATAATTCCAACAGCTCTGTGATCATTGCCTGCATTCTTTTACCGCCATCAACAGCAAAGCCTATGTATGTATTTGCTTTCTCATCGAGGAGTTGCGCATATTTATTTTTAAGCAATAACATAAAACTGGTTACCATACGCAATGGTTCTTTCAGGTCGTGTGAAACGACATACATTAATTGTTCAAGATTGGTATTGGCTGCGGCAAGCTTTTTATTGAGGTGCGATATTTCTTCATTTTTTTTAAATAATATTCTTTGGGTATTCACTAATTCATTATTAAGCTGCGACATTTTATTTAACACGTCTATATCATTGGTAAAATCCGGTTCCATCGTCTTCGGTGATTCTTTAGCAAGGCTTATTGTTTCTACTTTTGTAAGCATCTTGTTTTTAGTTTAAAAAATCATATTGTTGGCTAATTGAATTGCCTCTTTTGCATCAGGAGCAAATGCATCTGCCCCTACTTTTCTCCACAGGTCTTGTACCAACGTAAAGGGATAGCCTCCAACCATTATTTTTACATTATCAAGTGAAATATTATTCCTGATCTTCTTAATTAATGATTGCACTTTAGTAATATGAAATGGCATTGTTACTGAAATAGCCAGTAGCTGTGGTTTTTGTTCGGCTAATGCGCTTATAATATTTCCTTCGGGCATATTAGCTCCCATATAATAAGTATCCCAGCCATCTATTTCAAACAGGTCAGACAACATCCTTATTCCCATTTCATGCAGATCGCCTGAAACGCTGCACGCCAGCATCTTCCGCTCCTTTTTACCAGAAGCAAAAATGTACGGATATAATGTTGCCATAATTGATTGGGTAGCTGCAGTACAATAATGTTCGTGGGCAACTGTTATAATATTATTTTGCCACAGCAGCCCGATTTCCTGCTGGGTAACTTTAAAAATATTATTATAAAGAGATGCAATTGGTTCGCCGTTTTTTACCAACTCTGTTATTAGGGCCTGTGCCTGTATTCTTTTTCCTTTTAGCAGAAAATCAAGATATTGTTTTGCATCATCCAATATAGGATTGCTATTGTTTAAATAAGTCTCCATAGCCGGGCTATGATCATTTAATCGTTCTTTGCTTTCCAGGATGTAAAAACGGGCAGCCTCGTATGCTTCTGGTGGTAATAATTCTTTACAGGCAATATCAATATAGTCCAGGTTATTAGACAGGTCTTTAACCGGGATCTTCCTTGCCTCGAGCATTTTTTGCGCCCATGCCATATATGCTACAAATATTTCCGTGCACGCTAACTGCATGGCTTCCGACAAATAAGAAAGATGATAGAGGTTATCTGCACCGCATTTTTCTTTGCCGGCAATTCCATATTTTAAAAGCAGGCCGGGGTTGTTTTTAAATTGCAGCTCAGTTATCAACTCGGCAAGGGACGCCTTATTATCATCTAATATGTTGCTGAAATTCATCATGGCTGTTTTAATTAAGATGCTATATGGTTAAAAAAACGCAGCCTAAAACTATGGGGTACCAATTTTAAGCCTTTAGGAATTCCTGCATGAGAATCTTTTAAATGTTTTTTATGCCAGGTGTTAAAGCTTGCCTCATCTGTCCAGTTTGTAAGCAACCATATCTGTGAAGGATTTTCTACCGGACTTAATACATCTAAACCTAAAAACCCTTCATATTTCTCTACAAGCCCAGGGCGATTTATAAAAGCCTGCTTTACTTCGTTTTCCATTCCGTTCTGGATTTCGAAACTGCTGATAGCTGTAAACATTTTATTATTTTTTTATTGTAAAATAAAAAGTACTCCCTTTACCTTCTTCTGCCTCTAACCAAATTTCGCCTCGTATTTGTTCAATATTTTTTTTGGTGAGTGCAAGCCCGATACCTGTGATCAATATACTCAATAGTACCGCTATGTCTGCCTGCGCAATAACATAGTGAGGGGATAAAAACTCCAATACACACCCGGGATCAACGCTATTATACAAAATGGCAACAAAAAAATAATGATATCTGCAAATAAATTGTTCCCCCAATAACTCAATCCTTTTTTAACATTGGCCGGGCTTGCGCAATTGAATTTTATCCTGTTTATGTAGCTTCTCCTAATGTTCATTTTGTGGTATGGTAAAATAAAATGTGCTTCCTTTTCCTTCTTCTGACTCCACCCGGATGCTACCACCCATGCCTTCAATAATTTTTTTTGTGATGGATAAACCAATTCCGGTACCTGAATATTTTTCTTTATTATGCAGCCGCTGAAAAATGATAAAGATCTTATCAAGATAAGCCTTGCCAATGCCTATTCCATTATCTGATATAGCAAATTGCCAGAATTTTCCGGCACTGTTTACTGATATGGAAATTTGCGGCGCTACCCCATCTTTATAATACTTTAAACTGTTGCTTATTAAATTTTGAAAAACCTGTCTCATGGGCGTTCTGGAAATATTCAGGACTGGTAATTTTGCGATATTCAAAACTGCATTAGTTTCATTAATTTGTTTGCTGTGAAGACCAATTATTCCATTAACCAATTCATTCAAATCAACCTCTTCTGTTTTATCCTCTGCTCTGCCTATTCTTGAATATTCAAGCAGGTCCAGGATAATCTGCCGCATCCGTATGCCGCCATCTACAGCAAAGTCAATATATTGCTGGCCTTTATCATCTATTATACCTCTGTATTTTTTTTCTAGCAATGTTAAAAAGCTGGTTATCATTCTCAGTGGCTCCTGCAGATCGTGGGATGCTACGTAGGCAAACTGCTCCAACTCTACATTGGATATCTCTAATTGCTTTATATTTTTTTCAAGCTCTTTATTTAATTCTATCAGTTTTTCTTCAGCAATTTTTCTTTGCGTAATATCCCTGCCTATTCCCAGCAAGCCGATAATTTCATTGTCTTCATTTCGGAGAGGCAGTTTTGATGTAAGCAGCCATAGCGGTTTATTATTGGCAGTTGTAAAATATTCTTCAAAATTAATAAGTGGAATTCCTGTCCTCAATATTTCCATATCGTGAGTATAGGTCATTAATCCATTAGCATGTGACGATATTTCCAGATCAGTTTTGCCCAGCACTTCCTTTTCTGTATCAGCACCTAAAACTGTATAATAATCAAATTTATTACTGATCAGTTTTTTTGCTGATTTGTCTTTATAATAAATTGTATCAGGCAAATTGTCTATTAATGTTCTCAGAAGATTTTTATCTGCTTTTATCTGTTGCTCTGCCAGTTTTCTTTCTGTTATATCCCTGAAATACACTGACAATCCACTCGCAGAAGGATAAGTGCTTATTTCAAACCAGCGATCTAAGGATACATTAAATCTTTCATAATGTTCCACAGTATTTTCTTCAACTGATTTATGATAATTAACATAGGAAGCCGTGTCTAATGCTTTAGGATATATTTCCCAAATATTTTTACCTAATACGTCTTCACGCTTTTTATCCAGAAGGATTTCAGCTTCTTTATTCCAATAAGTAAAATTCCAATTTTTATCGATCGCGTAAAATGCATCACCTATACTTTCAAGAATGATATTCTTTTCTTTGTAAACTTTTAAAACTTCTATTTCGGCTTTTTTTCTTATACTAATGTCCTGGAAACTTCCATATACCCGGATGCACTTTCCATTTATGAATTCGCCCTCACCGATTGTACGCACCCATTTGGGATTTCCTTTAAAAGTGATGATCTCCAATTCTTCATCCCATGGGGTACCATTTTCAATACATTCCTTTACCTTTTGGCTAATTGTTTCTTTGTGACTACCTTCTTTAAAATAACTTATTCCGATATCCAACTGCGGAACAAAATCTTTATCTACTTCCCGTATCTCTTTTGTAATATCTGACCAAAAAACGGTTCCTTTATCTACATCAATTTCCCAGCTTCCAATTGCTGCGAGCCTGTTAGTTTTATCCAACAGTTCTTCCAATTTCTTCTTTTCGGTAATGTCTGATGAAATACCAATGATGCCGCTTAATTTATTATTCTCATCATAAATAGGAGAATTGGTTACTAATGCAGAAAAGTCGGTTCCATCTTTGCGCTGCACTCTAAACTCACCCGACCATGCACGGCCATTTTTCAGATCATCCATTATTTCTAAAGCCTGTTCCCTGGTTGCATGAGAAGTCGTGAGATGTATAATATTCTTTCCTATCGCTTCTTCCGGTGTCCAGCCATAAATATTCTCGGCTGCTTTGTTCCAGTAATTAACAACTCCATCCAGGTCTGTTGCTATAGCCGCCTGCCCTATCGTGTTTAACAGATTGGCTTTAAACCTGTTTTTTTCATCTGCTTTTTTGAGTTCAGTAATATCTTCAACGCTTGACCAAATAAATTTTTCTCCATCTCTTTCAATAATATTTCCAGACAATCTTACTGGCACGAGATGCCCATTCTTATGAATATATTCTTTTTCGTAATTGATAAATTTACCTGTGGTAGTAAGTCCTTCCAAAACTTTATTTTCCTGCTCGTGGTATTTCCCGGGCGTTATTTCCCAATAAGTCAACTTTAAAGTTTCTTCAATGGTGCGGCCAATAATTTTTGCATACGCCTCATTCACATCTGCAAGTGTCCCATCCATTCGTGCAAGAGCCAGGCCTAATACAGTTTGTTCAAAAAGATTCCGACTGTACTTTTCACTCTGAATTAATTTTTCTTCTGCTTTTTTTCGTTCAGTTATGTCCCTTGCTATGCAATAAAGCGTTTTGCCGACCGGTTCAGAACTCCATTCCAACCATTTATAATTTCCGTCTTTACACCGGTAGCGGTTGGTAAATGAAATGGTGGAGACACCTTTTGCCAATTTTTCGACTTCTTGCATGGTTGAGGGTACATCATCGGGATGAACAAATTCTAAAAAGGGTTTCACGTAAAATTCAGCAGGAGAGTAGCCAAGTATTTTTTCAAAAGAAGGGTTTACCCGGTTAAAATGCCCATCATCTCCCGCAATGCCCATCATATCAACCGACAGGTCGAAAAACATATTGCGCTCTTCTTCCGTCTTTTTGCGTTCGGTAATATCCGACCGGATGGTCATATACTGGTAAGGCTTTCCCTTTTCATCCAGGAAAGGAACAATGGTGGCATCTACCCAGTAAACCGTTCCGTCTTTCGCTTTATTTTTAAATTCTCCTTTCCATATTATACCATTAGCAATGGTGGTCCACAAATTTTTAATATATGATTTGGGATGAAAACCAGAATTGATGATACGGTGATCCTGCCCGATTAATTCTTGAGCACTGTATTTTGAAATGTTGCAGAAATTTTCATTTACGTATTGGATGATTCCTTTCTGGTCAGTGATGGCCACAACAGATGATTGGTTGAGTGCATATTTATAATCGGTAATTTCTTTTTCTGCTTTTTTGCGTGCGGTTATATCAGTAGATGTAATGCAAACACCTTCAATTTCACCTGTCTTATTATATACAGGGTTAACTGTAAAGCTAAACCATGTCGTATCGCCATTTTTTCTTTCATAAGAGTAGTCGTATTGCATGGTTTCACCTGCCAATACTTTTGATAGAACACCTTTATAATTTTCCTTTCTGGAAGGGTGAATAAAATCATATATGCTGCTGCCAATTTTTATTTCCTGTTCTGTATTCAGTAAAATAGTTTGAGCGGTTATTGTATTGAAGGTCTTTACAATACCATTTGCATCAATAAGAATAAATCCTTCGGAAGTGTTTTCAAAAATGGCCTGCAGGTTAGATTCTGATTTTTGCAAGGCTTCCTCCACAACTTTCCTTTCGCTTATATCTCTTATAAAACCAATAAATTGGTGTTTGTTCTTAGCCCGGGTTGGGCTAATACTTAATGATATATTAATTTCAGTTTTATCTTTTTTAAGTGCTTTTACTTCTATGGTTTTGTTAAGGATATTACCTTCACCTGTTTTTAAAAAGTGTTTCATACCCTGTTCATGTGCTTCACGTAAGCCAGGTGGAATTATTTTATCCGATAATAAAGTACCGATCACTTCTTCCTCTTTCCATCCAAAAAGAAGTTCGGCTTTTGAATCCCATTTTGTAATCTTCCCTTCTTCATCTATAATTATAATTGCATCTAATGAAGCATTGAATACTGTTTGCATTTCCTCCCTGCTTTCAAGCAAATCAATTTCTGCTATTTTTCTTTCTGTTATATCCTGGCAGGTTCCTACTGCACGAACAGGGTGGCCCACGCCGTCCTGAAAAACTTTCCAGTTTTCTATTACATATTTCTCTATGCCATTTGTTGCAATTATCCTGTGCTCAATAGAATTGACTGTTTGACTGGTAAACGAATTTTCGAAAGCTGCGTTTACTTTATTTCGATCATCAGGATGTGTAAAATGAAGAAAGGCCTCATGTGTAACTTGAAATCTCTTTGGATCTGTTTCAAAAATATGGTGGGTTTGTTCTGACCATTTTACAGTAAAGGTTTGCAGGTCTGTTTCCCAACTGCCTAATTTAGCAACTGCCTGCGCTTCTTTTAAATGTAATTGATTACTTATCAATTCATCTATGATAGTCTCCTTTGCCCTTTGCATACCATATTTCTCCACTGCATTTTGTATAGCTGCGGGTAACCGTTTTAGCCTGTCTTTTAAAATATAATCATCCGCACCTTTCTTAATTATATCTACTGCAAATTCATCAGACATTGCTGAGGTAATAAGAATAAATGGAATTTTCATCCCGCTTTCCTGTAGTATAGCCAACGCTTCATGCGAATTAAAGGAAGGAAGTGAGTGGTCAGAAAGTATTAAGTCAGGAGAAAATTCTTTTAAGGCTTTAATATACTTATCCTTTGTGTCTACTACCAATCCCTCATACACTATCTTTCCTTTTTTTAATGCATGAGCTATAATTAAGGCATCACTGAGAACATCTTCAAGGTGTAAAATTTTTAATTTATCGCTGGTTTTCGAGCCATTACTATTTTTTTCAATAAGCGATACGGCTGTAAAACCAGAAACAAAACCCATGGATTTTGTACTCAAATCATTCTCAGCATCTGTTTCAGGTGTAACCATGTAATTATTATTTTGGCGTATTATTTACTACAAGCCAGTAAAAGCCCAGGTCTGCTATAGTCTTGGAAAAATTATTGAAATCAAGCGGCTTAACAACATAACTATTTACCCCAAGATGATGGCTTTCTATAACATCCTTCTCTTCTTTAGAGGAGGTCATCATTACAACGGGAATAAATTTTGTTATCTCATCACTTTTAATTATTCGGAGTACCTCCAGTCCACTAACTTTCGGCATTTTTAAGTCCAGGAATATTACTTTGGGCTTATCCTCAATAGTTCTACCAGAATATGCTCCTTTTGCGAAGAGAAAATCCAGGGCTTCAGCTCCATCAACAAGGTGAACCAGGTTATCGGCAAGGTTATGTTTCTTCAATGCTCTTATAGTGAGCATTGCATCGGATTTATTATCTTCTACAAGTAATAGCATATTATTGTTTTAGTACCGTTATAAACTCCGTTTTAGATTTTATGTTGTCGGCAACGAAATATAGAAGCAGGCTCCTTCACCCACTTTACCTTCTGCCCACACTTTACCCTGGTGCTTTATAATAATCTTTTGAATTATGGCAAGACCTACACCTGTTCCATCAAATTCATTGCTGCTGTGCAGGCGTTGAAAAACACCAAATAACTTATCATAATAGCGCATGTCAAATCCGGCCCCGTTATCTTTTACATAATAAATACATTGATCATTTTCCGGGTACGAGCCAAGTTCTATCAGCGCTTCCTCTTTGTTGCCTGTGTATTTAAATGCATTTGATAAAAGGTTTATAAATACCTGCTTTAGCATATTTCTATCTCCATTTATATTGTACAGGTTGTTAACGATGATGTTAAATATTCTTTTTGGCTCTAATTGTTTTAATTCTGAGATCACCGTGTCTACCAATTGCTTAATGTTTACATCAACCCTTGAAACGTGCTGCTTCCCGATTCGTGAAAACTCAAGAAGGTTATCTATCAGTTCTCCCATTTTATTTGAATTGGCAATTATTTCGTTCAGGATGGCTTTTGCTTCATCATTTAACTGTTCCAAGTAATCTTCTGCTAATACCTGGGTGAACCCATTGATTGCCCTCAATGGCGCCCGCAGGTCATGCGAAACCGAGTAGGAAAATGATTCTAATTCTTTATTGGCCTCTTCCAGTTCTGCTGCCTGTTTACGTTTTTCCTCATTTTGAATTACAAGCTCTTTGTTGGCAATGATTAATTCTGCTGCACGCTTTTCTTTGTCCTCGTTTTGAAATAGCAGTTCTTTCGCAATAACAAGTTCTGCTGCACGCTTTTCTTTCTCCTCGTTTTGAAATAGCAGTTCTTTATTCGCAATAACAAGTTCTGCTGCCCGTTTTTCTTTCTGTTCATTTTGAAATAGCAGTTCTTTATTCGCAATAACAAGTTCTGCCGCCCGCTTTTCTTTCTCATCATTTTGAAAGACAAGTTCGTTATTAGCAATCATTAATTCTGTGGCACGCTTTTCTTTCTCTTTATTTTGAAAGGCAAGCTCATTATTGGCAATGATCAACTCGGCGGCACGATTTTCTTTCTCTTTATTTTGAAAGGCAAGCTCATTATTGGCAATGATCAACTCGGCGGCACGCTTATCTTTCTCATTGTTTTGAAAGGCAATTTCTTTATTAGCAATAATCAACTCATCAGATGCTTTTTCTTTATTCATTTTATTATTTTCTTGGACATTTGCGACAATGAAAATGCTTTCACATAATACTTTGGCTGGCATTGCTTAATCAGGTTATTATTATTCCATACTATAATCCATCTTTGAGGATGCATTATAAATATTGAATGATCAATGAGAGTCCTTTCTGAAACAGGGAAATTATATTTGTGAACACTCGTAGTAGTACATTGCTTACGTGCAAAACTATAAGGAATAGAAGAGGCAGGGGCAATAGAAAGCCCAAAAATTTTACTTGTCTTCATTAGGAATTGAGAGTTGTCTTTTGTAATGTATGCTTTAATTATCGCTAATAAATGAATAAGTATTTCATAGATATGTTTGCATTTGTTTTTCTTTATGTTAGCTTTTATATATTTATTTGGAAAAAGCTATTTCATTAATTATGTAAAAAAATGATCTGTATCTAACCTGTATTTACCGCAACAATATCAAGGAGCATTTTCTTATAAAAATCTTACGAAAAAAAAGATCCTCTAAGAATTTTTAAAAAAATAGCCGCTTTTTTCAAAGCAGCTATTGTAAATATTATTGAAAAATTGTTTATTTTTTTATAAGTGGTGTGGTAAGCTTAAGGCCCTCTCCTGAAAGCTCCATATCATATTTACCAGCTGCAAACCTTTTATTTATCTCAATAGACTCTGAAGAAACGGCTGCGTTATGCCGGATTGTTTCGATACTGATTAACTGCCCTGCTTCATTGAATAATTGCAAAGAATAATTTCCCGTTTTTATATTATTTAGTTGCATAGAAATTATCTTGCCGGTTACAGGGTTTGGATAAACCAAAATTGATGGGGAACCTTTACCTGTTTCAATTAGCACTTTTACTACTTTGCTGTATTCTATCTTCCCGTTTATATCAATACTTTTTATGCGGTAATAATTATAGCCTGACTGTGCATTTGCATCAACCCAGATGTATAAACTTACAGGTGTATTTTTTGCTGCCGTTGTATTTACTCTTGTATAACTGTTTCCATCTGCTGATCTTTCTACTTCATATTGCTTTATGCCGGTTTCGTTTTCTACTTTCCATTCTACTTTAATATTTTTATTTTGCAGGTAGGCAATAACGTTAGTAAACGTTACTGATAAAACTTTTGCCTGTGTGAACACAACGATGAAACGGCCTGCAGCATAAGAGCCAGGTACATTATTAACATTGAAATCCACCACATTGATCCCGTTAAGATTAAGTGAGGTGTTGGCATTTGTGAAATTGTCCTGCAGAAACCCCCTTAAGCCCGGCTGGTCCAGGTTTTCCATATTGAGCTGCCATTGGTAATTTTGCGTTTTCATATTAGACAGGTCGAGGTAAAAAGTATCATTGGCAGTTATGGTATTATGACGCTCTACTGATAACAATTTCCCGTTCCTTTTTAAGCTTACATTTTCTGAGCTATTAGATATTTTGTACGCATCATTATCATCAAGCACATTCGAAAAGCCACCCCCAATATCGGCTTTAATGCCATCCATTAGAGAGATCGCTCCATTATTATTAATAAATAAATTTGCCTGTAATAATTGTTTTATTCTTATAGGTGCAGATATAATGCTATTCCCCGAAGGCTTTATGTCTTCTTTGAAAGTAATGTTGTAAGCACTTGCAT
>DASYOM010000156.1:0-10440 GCA_036007765.1 Chitinophagaceae bacterium
GCCTTGCACAGTCAAAATGGTTTCAATTTTATTGTGAGCATTTTAATACCATCGAGCTTAATACCACTTTCTATCGCTTTCCGAGACCTGAAGCTTTGAGAAGCTGGTATCTAAAAAGCCCGGAGAATTTTAAATTTTCAGTAAAAGGCCCCCGTCTCATAAGTCATTATAAAATGTTCAATGATTGTGAAAATTTACTCGGTGATTTTTATGCATCCATTTATGAGGGGTTAACTGATAAACTTGGATGTGTTTTATTCCAACTACCATCAAGGCTTATTTATAGTGATGAAGTATTGAATAGAATTATTGAAAGCCTAAACCCAACTTTTGATAATGTTGTGGAATTTCGTGATAAAAGCTGGTGGAATAAAAAGGTTTATAATGCGCTAAAAAAACATAAAATTAGTTTTTGCGGGATAAGCCACCCCGTATTACAGGATGATGTTATAAAAAATAATTCCATTTTATATTATCGTTTTCATGGCGTACCTGTATTGTACAAGTCAGAATACGAAGCAAACTTCATACAAGAAATAGCTGATGAAATTAAAACAGCTGGAAGGTTTAAAGAAGCATACATCTATTTCAATAATACATGGGGAACTGGTGCAATTATAAATGGAAAATATTTACAAACAACATTAAAATAAATTACCATTGTTTATTTCTCATAAGGAAAGTTTCGTGATACTTTGCGCATCATTCTTTCCATTAACTGATCGGTTGAGCTGAAAACATTATCATCCATGGCCTTATAAAAACGCCACAGTAAATTCCATCAGAACCGTTATAGACCTGCATGGTTAAAGCGCCACTACCGGTTTTGCTGCCCATACTTCCTAATAATACCGTTTTTACGATAGCACCTCCTTCGGAGGCGGTCTTTTCGTACGAGTATCTGCATTTAATTACCGCATCTACACCAAGCGCCTTGCAAATTGAATCTGCAGTTATTTCATCTATATTGTTATAAATACTTTTGGATTTTAATAATGCGTTTGTCCGATCCACATCCTGGAATGAAACAGTATATTTATCGGACTTCCTGAGAAGATAAGTAAACATTGACTGCTGAAGATTTTTGGCAATATTAATTTCTTCATTCTTGTTCGCAGAAGAATCATAATTTTTGGGTGATCTTTTGTAAGTTATCGCTGTTTCAAAGGAAGTATGGCAACCAGTTTTTGTTTATTTATTTCTTCTTTAAGATTAGGCGACGAATAAGTTTGCTTTCCTCCCTCAAATTGAGCAAAGCCCGACATACCAGCAAATAAAATAAGCGCTAACACAAGTGAAAGTTAATTCCTCATAAATTTTTTTTGCATAAAGTAAATGAATTCTAATTACGAAACAAGGTTAATAAATTTTTTTACAAAATAATTATTGCGGTATTAATATCCTCTTAACTATCCATTTTAATACAATACTAAAGAAGGCTATAAAATCCAAAGAGTTATTATCTCTTTTATGTTATCTACGTTATCCGTCTTTCCTGATGGAAAGGGCTTTCATACGTCGCCTTGATTTATTGAAAACCATCATGCCGTTTTTAACCCCTTTGCGTTTTTCTTTTTGCTGCTCTTCGGGGAGAATGTAGGTGGACTTACATTCAGCAGAACAGCAGCCATCAAATTCACCTTTACATTTTTCACATCGTATAAAAAGAAGATGGCAGCCTTCATTGGCACAATTGGTATGCGTATCAGAAAGGCTACCACACTGGTGGCAATGGCTGATGATTTCTTCTCCGATCTTCTCTCCCAGCCTTCCATCAAAAACAAAATTTTTCCCAAGAAATTTATTTTCGATATTTTCTTCTTTCACTTTATTAGCATATTGTATAACGCCGCCCTCAAGGTGAAATACATTTTTAAAGCCATTATGTAGCATCCACGCACTTGCTTTCTCACAGCGAATGCCACCTGTACAATACATGATAATGTTCTTGTCTTTCTTATCTTCAAGCATACTAACGGCCATAGGTAATTGCTCACGAAAAGTATCAGAAGGAATTTCTATAGAATTCTCAAAATGCCCCACCTCGTACTCATAATGGTTGCGCATATCCACTACAATGGTATCAGGGTCAGCAGCGAGACTGTTAAAGGAAACCGCATCTACATATTTACCTTTCCTGTTCATATCGAATGTAGGGTCATCTATGCCATCCGCAACTATTTTCTCCCTTACTTTTATCTTCAATACCCAGAAGCTCTTACTCTCGTTACCCACTGCTATATTCAGCCCAAGATTTTCCAGGCCCTCAATGGAATTTAATGATTTATTGAAATCTTCATAGTTGGAGGAAGGCACACTCAGCTGGGCATTGATCCCTTCATGGGCTACGTAAATACGTCCAAAAACTTTTAGCGCATTAAATTTTTTGTAAAGTTCATCCCGAAATTCCTTTGGATTTTCAATTTGCAGGTACCGGTAAAATGATAAAGTAACGCGTGGCTCATCTTCCGCGTATAACCGTTCCTTTAGCTCCTTTTGTGAAATTCTGTTATGTAATACTGTCATACGGTTTTGAAATTTTATCCCGCTATTAGGCGGAAGGGACACTTGCAGGGTGAACAAATTTCTATTTGCAAAGATAGAAACTTAGGCACTGTAAAAAAAACAGGAATGACTTTTGTAAAGTGGCATTTTGTAAATTTACTAACACATTTCTCTACTCATAAAAACTATTTATGAAAAAAACAATCATTTTTCTTTCAATAATATTTATAGCGTTTGCAGCCAATGCACAAAAAATTTACTTCGGCATCAAAGGTGGCCTGAATGTCTCATCTCTTAATATTAAGAACAATAGTTCGGTAGAAAGCAAAACAGGATTTCACGTTGGTGTTTTGACACACATTCATGCCTCTAAGACCTGGGCTTTGCAACCGGAAATATTTTATTCACAGGAAGGTGCAAAAGAAACATTTTCGGGATACTATGTAGATTATAATTTGAGGTACATAAATGTGCCTGTATTACTTCAGTATTTTTTTAATAATGGCTTCAGACTTGAGGGAGGGCCGCAAATGGGCTTTTTGCTTAAGGCCAAAACAAAATCTGACTATATTTATTATGGGGAGGGCAGCAATGGTAATTTTCAATCAACCGCTATTTCAATCCCTTTAGGCATTGGGTATTTAACGAGCCGGGGATTGGGAATTGATGCAAGATATATTTTTGGATTGAGTAATATTAATGACAATAAATACGGCGACACATTTCAAAGCAACGTTTTCCAGTTTGGATTTTTCTATCAATTTAGTGATACAAAAACGCATCATCATCACAAATAAAAATAAAGTGTAATGAATATTAGCAAGTCTCCCGGCATTTAAAAGCCGGGAGATTTTTATTTGATGTTATTATGCGATTAATATTAACTTAGAGCCGTAAGCATTCCCGAAATTTATATGCCTTCTGCAAAAAAAGGATTGAAGATGCCCTGGTTTGAAAGGTTGCATTCAGCCCACAAAATTTTGATTTGTGTAATTATTGCCGTAATTATTTATTTTATTGTAAACATTCAGTACCTCGATGAGCTTACACATCTTATGATAAGTTGGGATGTTTTTAGCGTTTGTATGATCATCATGAGTTGGATAACTTTTTTTATCACTACTTCTCAACAGATAAGGGAACAGGCAAAGGTGCAGGACTCCAGCAGGATTTTAATTTTCACTACTGTTTTAGTTTCAACATTTGCCAGCTTTTTTGCTGTTCTCTTATTGATTATTTCAAAAAAGGAATTTAAAGATACAGAAGGCCTACACCTTACCGTTGCTATTGCGGGCATGCTCTTCTCCTGGTTTCTTATACACACCATTTTTACTATGCGCTATGCACATATTTTTTATGGTGATCATGAAGAAAAGCCAAATACACATGCAGGTGGGCTGGAATTTCCTGATGATAAAAAGCCGGATTATCTGGATTTTGCTTATTTCTCTTTTGTGCTCGGTATGACTTTCCAGGTTTCGGATGTTGAGGTTACATCAAAAAGATTAAGAAGGCTTGTAATGTTACATGGTATTTTGTCTTTCGGATTTAATACTATCATGATAGCCCTTACCATCAATGTTGTTGCTGGTTTGAATAGCTAACCACATATCAGTAAACAGGTGGAAGTTTCTGCTGAAGCCCTTTCCCCGGGTGGCTACAATATGGCCCTCACAGATGCACGGCCGGTGTGAATCGTTTTGGTGTCGCCGGGCTTTCTTCCTTCGTATTGAAGATTTAATTCAATATTGCCGGCAATTCTTTTGGTAAGCTCCACATTCCATAGATAATTTTTACCGGGCAGGAGCCCATCGAGAATTATATAGCCTACTGTACTGTTAGTACTACCGGGGCCGCCATTATATTTAATATTGTTATAAGAAAATCGGCCGTTTAATGTTCCGGTAGAAAGTACATTGTACCTTACTTCAGCAGCAATCGCATTGTTGATTGCTTTTTCCAAAAGTTGAATTGTATTTCTTCGGATATCATACGTGTAAATAAGGCTTACACGAAAGTCGCTTCTATAAATGTAACTTACTGAAGGCTCAGCAGAAAATTCGTTTATATTATAATTTCTGTTGGCGAAAGATGGTGTGTTCAGTTCGTTCCTGATATATTTATTTGTGAAAGACGTTGCGATGGAGCGGTTAACATTCCATCTTCCTTTAAGTGTAATATCCCTCAGCTTACGGCCTTCAAATCCATAATTTAAAAGTGATTTATTATTATTAAGGCGATGTGTAAAATCGACTCCCCATTTTATACTTGTACGGTTAAAGTAAAGCGTATTGGACAAAAAAGAATTTAGAATAATGAGTGTTGTATCCACTAATTTTTTATTGAATGGATTGAATTCGAAAGATCCCTTTGCAATATCCTTTTTATTTATCTGCAATGCCGAAGCACTGCTGAACCTTCCTAAAAATTTTGCAAGCTTGCCTGAGGTCTTGGGGTTTATTATTGATTTAGGATTGAGATCTACACTATAATTGAACTGAACATAATTAGCCTTTACATATTGATTCGTAGGCGTAAAAACCCTTACCCATTTCTTTTGATCCTGGAAAATGGCGACCTCAAATTCGTTGAGCTGTGGGATGCCATCGTTGTTATAATCGATCCATGTATAATATCCCTGGCCGGCAGGAACTTCAATGTAAGTGTATTCTCTTTTCTGCTCCTGGCCCGAACCTATTTCATATAAAAAACTTCCATTTACAAAACCCTTCCATCCATTTACTGCATACTCGATTCTTCCAAGCAGGCTTTCATCACTTTTTTGGTTGGTGACATTCGGGTTAATTACGTCCAGTTTCCTGTATGTTGCATTTAGTTTGAATTGGTGGTGTTCATTTTTTAACAGTTCGGTTATAAAGCTTACATTTTGGCTCCTATCTCCGGTAATTAGATTTTTTTGCGAAGGATATTTATCGCTCCTGGTGAAATAAGTTACACCCCACCTGTTTAGTTTTTGTTCAGCAGATTTTATATAAACCTGCCATAGGTTAAATGCAAAACTTTGAGCATTAAGAGTATCATTTATTCTATCGAGCTGCTTGTTATGCTCTGCAGAGAATCCACCCCCAATCTTAATATTTTTTAATGAAGCAAAAATTCTTGAAACATCAATAGATGGCCTGATGAATAAACCATTTTGAATGGAGCTATTTATATTAGTGATATAAAATTTGTCATTGAGTTTCCATCCTTTTATATCCATGGCATGCTCTATGGAATTGCGGATGCCATTATAATTATCACTCCGGATATAATCAGTAAACTGGTATTTAAAGTAATTATTTTGTTTATCATTTAATTGTGTTGATGCGGTAATTAAATGTTCTGTAGCAGCAGGTGCAGCAAAAGGAAGGCTCCAGTCGCGGTTAAATTCAACATTGCGTAATCTTTCAATAGGTTTAAAACGATCTTCCACAAATTCATAGCCGAGAGTAGTTTGTAAAGTAAGGCCCTGCTTTATTTTTCGCAGCACATCCTGCTGCATTGTATATTCCAGTTTGGCAGCTACACCATTATTATCCTGGTTGTCTTTAGATGAAAAAGTATTTACATCATAATTGCTCAATGCCACCTCCGCTTTAATATAAGATTTTGCAGTAAGAAAATACTGGGCGGCCGCAGTAATGATTTGTTGCTTTTTTGGAGTGATTAAAAGTATAACAGGTTCCCAATCACCCTGGGGAATACCGTTTACCGGTTGCAACCAAATGAAAACTCTTCCATTTACATTACCAGGTAACGGTATATAATTGCCTTTTTGAAAACCAACATTTGTAAAAGAGAGATTGTAAAGCCGGTCATCTTTGTTAACGGAATAAACGTAAATTGAATCATTGATGCCATTATAAGAAGTATCTACTTTTTTATATAAAATTTTACTTATTGAAAAAGTGTCAAGCATTGCATTGGGGTACCGGGCACTGTCAATATTATTCCCAATTTGTGAGAGGAATTGTTTTTGATTTACATCAAGCGTCTGGTTTATGGAGGAGTTTTTTGCATCGGTATTTGAATAAGCGCCTATGCTTAGTTTAAGTTTGTTACTAATATTTATTTCATCATTTGCGTAAAGCAGGGAATTCAAAAAGTTCCTGTCAGAATATTCAAACTCTACCTGGATCCTGCTGTCTTTTGTAACAAGGCGTTTAGAGGTAAACGTTAGTTCAGCGGTGTTGTAGTTAATAATATAATCCTGATCCTCTCCTCTCGTAAGCAATTGACCGTCTATAAAGACTCTCTCTGTTCCGGCAAGAACTGTAAAAAACAATTCCCCGTTAGCACCTGCTAACCGGTATGGCCCCTGGTTTCCTTCAAGAGGAGTAATTACATTACGATTAAATTTTCCCTTTGCAATTGCGCCGCTTACCAAAAGTGAATTGGTTGAATTTTTACCTATGCGATTATCAGTAATGAAAGATGCTCCCTGTAATCTTTTATAAAAATTCAGAAAATAATTCTGGCTTTGCCTTACATCGATATCACCAAAGTTCGCCTGCCATCCGTGTTTCTTTATTTGCATAAATATCCTGTCAAAATCACGAATATCCTGTGTATTACCTTCCGGTTGTATGGGAATATTGTTATCACTTATTGCAGCAGTAAGCTCGAGGCTATCGCCAATAAATCCATTAAGCTGTAAATTTAAAGTAGAGTTTACAACAGCGTCCTGGTTGTTACCAAATGAAATGCCACGCCCAAAACTTCCATTGTAATTAATGTTGCCAAAATCTATGATCTTATTTTGCGAATGGCTTCCTTTAAAAATAAAAGGCTTTTCCGTTGCAAAATTAAACCGCACACTATCATAATTAAAATGCCGGGTAATTGCATTGAGCCTGTAAGGAAATACCCTGTAAGTAACAAAAACACTATCGGGCAATGTGGAAGATTTCCAGGAGATCAATGCATTTACATAATCAATTGCGTAAGTGCTTGTATCTATTCCGGATAAGATAATTGTATTTGGCACAACACTATTACTATCAAATTGAATTGGGTTTATTTTAGTAGAAATAAATTTTTTCCGAAGGTTGGAATTTGGCGCAGGGCTTATTTGCGAAAAGCCCTCACTAAGCATCAGCAATAAAATAAATACAAAATATATTCTGGCGGAATTCAATCAGTTCGGATTTTTGTAATTATTAAAATTAATGTTTATGGTTGGAAGTTGGCTTGGCAGCTTATTGCATTCTGGTATTATGTTATTACCAATAACGATTTTACCTTTTGCTTCGTATTTCGCCTGGAGTATTATAATTAAGCGTGAACAGTATCTGGAAGGTGGGTTTTTTAAAAGCGAACATGTTTATAAAAAGCTGTTTTGTAATCTCACTTCGATTATAAATATTGATAAACTATTCTGATTCTTCTAAGTGTGTTATACTTAATGAAAAGTTTCTAACCTTGTACACTTATCCGGAATTTGGTTTAGAATACTCAATTTAAAATTAATCAATTATGCAGGGCTGATCTCTTACAGTATTTATTTATGGCAGGAAATATTTCTTTATAAAACTACTTATTGGATAAACCAGTTTCCTCAAAATATTATTTGTATATTTTTAATAGCTATGTTTTCATATAATTTAATAGAAAAACCCTTCCTTAAGCTTAAATATAAATTTCATACGTAACCTGCTAAAAAATCTGTTGCTTACCCCGACTCACAGAAATCTGAACATGGAGCTTGAACTCGGTTTTAGTTTTAATTATTCTTTACTTCTTCTCGTTAATGAAACTGCAACGATCACATGTATCTGGTTAAAGTTTTTTGCCTCTTATTAAAAATTCTATTATGAATTTTAGAATACTTTCCAACCATTGTAGGCAAAGGATCTCTTAATATAAATTCTATAAACGAGTTGTCAAAAGATATATCCCCTTGTTTCCCATTAACAAAGCGCTGCACCAATGATCTAATTGCAGGCCCGGAACGCAGAACCCGTTTGGGTTGAATTACTACTTTGGGAAGGTCGCGTTTTAATCCATTAAGACAAGCCAGATAAGGAAAGTTTACTCCAGCGAATATGGAAGCAGACACACTTGCCCAAAAACGGGGGTTCATTTCAATAACCTTAATTTGCTTATCCTGTTCATCATATCGCAGATCAATATGTACAATACCAGACCAACTGAACTTTCCTACCATTTCCCTTACTACATTGTATGTGCTTTCGTCATAAAGGAAATCAAGACCTGATGGCCAGGAAATATGTTGTGTATCATACATAATTCCCTTCTGGATTGTATATGCTAATATTTCCCCTTCCTGGCATAAGACACTACAGTCTATATCATAACCATTGATAAAAGATTGGACAATGAATTCTCCCGAACTGACGTGTTCCTTACAGAAAATATATAGGGCCGATGGATTATCAAAAAAATTTATACCTTTTCCGCCGGACCCCTTCCTGGGTTTTATCAGTACAGGAAACGTAAGGGCTGAAAGAGCCTCGTCGAAACTATCATTAGTTTCATATAATAATGTTGGCGGGTGAGGAATTTGATTTTTGTTTAGCCACTTCGCCAGCAGCCACTTGTCCTCTGCAATATCAATAACATAGGTTTTCGGTAATGAGATAATAGAAGTTAATTGCGAAAGTGCTTCACACCCCAATGACAATAAGCGTATTGTCTCAACGTCAACAGGCAAAACAACATCTACGTTTGTCTTTTTTACCGCATCACGGATTGCGGCTAACCTTCCTTCATTGCCCTGTTCATTTTTATAACTAAAGAAACGAGTTGAGTATCGGGAAAAACGAATCGGTGCCCATGGATCATTCGAGAGAATGTACGATCTAACATTTTTTGTTTGAGCCAAACACCGTAGAACCGATATGGCATAATTGCTTTCACCATCAGGTATCAATACTGAAAAGGGTTTTTCTGTTTCAATATTGTTCATTTTTTAATTTGTATTAAAAAGTGATAGCCTTAAATAGAATTTAATATTTTGGAGCGCCACATTAGATTATCTTCAGTGAGCTCGCGGCTATCACTCAATATACGTATTTAGTCGCAGAAAGAATATTGAATGTAAGTTTTTCCTAAAATCACTTGAGATGTTGTGAAGTTTAAAGAATAATGTATAATTCAATATTTTATTGGAGCTAAGATGCATCAATAATTATGTCTGATAAAGGCCAGCTAAATAAAATAAGCAGGAAGAATAATCAGGGATAAGCGACGGGTTCCATATTTAATAATCCGTGAAGATGATGTAACAAATGTTTATTATAATCTTCTGCAAGCAATTTTATCGAACGCATTTCACCTACATCACACAATCTTTCTTCTACACCTTCAGGAACATTTTCAAGAACAATACAAATATGCCTGTTAAGCAATATCCATAAAGAGAGCAAGTCATTGGTTGAGTAATTTTGGTAATTGGCTGCTGCCACCCAAATATCCTGGGCATAAGTAATTTTAGTCTATCATCATATTGGGCAACCAGAAAACGGCGAATATTATTTTGTGCTGAGTCAATTAAATGCCCAAGCACTTCTTTTTTACTCCATTTGGCAGGATTAGGTTTATGTATCCATTCATCTTCAGGTAAGCCGTTTAAATGTACTGCATAGTTGCCTATAATAGATTGTAATTGTTGAATAGATTTTTCCATACACAAAGTAATAGTATTATTTTATTACGGTTGAGCAAATTAGTTTTTCATTTTAGAATTCTACTGGTATTCTTTCAAAATAATTCCGTTAACCTTTGTGAGCTGCCCTATCCAAAGAAATTTTCACTTTTGAAAATAAATAAAAACAAGATTGAAGCAACGGCAATAATAAATGCGGAGGAAGAAAGAATATAGTAAATACGTTTTTCTTCAAATAAATTTGTGTTCATAAAAATTATTTTTAATTGTTAAGAAATATGTTTTTATGGACAGCTGTATAGAGC
>DASYOM010000157.1:0-7590 GCA_036007765.1 Chitinophagaceae bacterium
TAATCGATCCATTGTAATGCTTCTTCCAAGTTAACATTGTGATCTGCTGCGAATTGTGCAGCCTGCTGCCAGGCTTCTGGTTTTAAACCCTTTTCACCCATTAATTCATTTTTGAATGATTGCATTTGTGTTTTTACATAATCTACTTCAACGTTAAATGGAATCTTTAATTTTTCCCAACATAATGAGATGGTAGCACCATTTTCAGTTTCATTTGAAAACTCATATTTTAATCGCTCTACACTTTCTGAAAGCGAAACTGTTTTCACGATAACTCTAAGTGCATCCTTTGTACTATCATAAAAGAAAGAGCCCCAGGCAGAATTAAGATTACTAAATATCAAAGTAGCATCTCCGGTTCCCATAGCCACAAAGAAACCGTATATACCCGCTTTTATTTCTTTGCCTTCAACCTTAACATCAGTAGTAAACTTGATGGTGGTATTTTCATTCGCCCCTGCACGCCAAGGTGCCGACCTGCTTGTTCCAAATCCAAGATCTTTAAAACCAGTATGCACCAATCCATTCCAAATTTTTCCTTCACGACCTTTTACACCTGGGCGGTCATAATTTATTGTGACGTCTGTAATACCAATTCGTTCGCTAACGGAGGCTTTTTTATTTCCTCCGTCCGGGGGCATAGTCAACTGGGCAAGTAAAGGGAACGATAAAAATAGAACTGCAAATAATACTAAAATTTTGCGAAGCATGAGTGTGAGTTGATTAAATTAACAAGTAACTATAAAAATCTGTAATTAATAATCAACTGTAATTGCAATTCTACCAACGTCAACTTTGAGCGTATATATTACATATATGAAAGTGCAAATTCTACTGCAGCATGAGAATGAATTTTTGTGGTATCAAAAACAGGAACTGAAACATCCCCCTGACTAATAATTATGGGCAATTCTGTACAGGCCAGTATAATTCCCTCCGCCCCTTCACAAGCATCAGCAATCAATTCAAAAGTGGCCTCCCAATTGTTTGCAGTTTTGTTTCTATGAAAGTCATCAAAGTTTAATGAATATATTATGCATTCGGCAAAATTTTTAGTCTAGTACCTCACACTCAAATCCATTTTCTTTTACAATTAGCATTATCCAGAAAACATTTATATTGTCTCCTTCAACTCTAAGCACCTTGTCACAATCTGAAAGGTCTATATTCATTTTAAATGATGGAAATGCTTTAGATAACATACAAAGCAGCATTTTGATTTGCACCTTTTTCTGAACATTAGTTTTAAAAACTTCAACCATTTCTTATCCAATTTCTATTAATACCTGCATCTTAGCGGTCTATTCTTATTGTCTGTCAACTATATAATTCAGTTCTGTTACACCGCTGGTAAATTGCCGGGTAGTAATTAGGTTTAATTTTATTTTGTCTTTTTTGCCTGCAAACATTAGAATGCCTTGTCCAAGAATAATTGGGTTAACAAATAAACAGTAGCCGTCAATTAAGTTCTGTTGAATTAGTGTATGCGTAGCCGTTGGACTGCCAAAAAGCAGGATCTCACTACCTGCCTGTTGTTTTATTTCATTAATTCTGTCCAAAAGGTTGTCGCTAATAATTGTTGTGTTAGGCAAATCCGCTTCTTTCATTGTTTTGGATAAAACAATTTGTGAGTTTTGTTGTACCACTTTGAATGATCAAAGTCGTGCTTACTCGCATTCGGCTCGTCTCCTGCTGCAGGCCAATAACTTTCCATCATCTGATAAGTTACCCGTCCATATAAGGCAGTGTCGGTTTGGCCTATTCGCTTACCGACATGATCAAAAATTTCTTCATCCACTTTGATCCAGTTCATTTCTCCGTTTGGTCCTGCCACAAAACCGTCAAGGGATATGTGCATAAATGAAATTATTTTTCTCATATAATTCTTATATTTATTTTAGTCTAGTTATATTTCTCCCAAAAATCCATAACACTTTTTGTTATCGTTAATTCCACTCCAAATTTTGTATCCATTACGGGCTCCGAAGCTTTTATCGAAAGCGGGATATGCCCAGACCAAACTTCTTGTACATTTTCTTCATCTCCTTTGGGTCCACCATCACGGATTTTAGCTGAGGCTTTATCTATTTTGAATTTAACAACCATAGTAGCTTTTAACTGGTTGGGGGAACCCACTGATACTTCATCCCATCGTCCCTTAATTATATTTTCTGTAATGACTTTTAAACCTTCCAATCTTTCATCATTTGCAGTTACTAATTCTGCTTTACCAAATAATACTACTGAGCGATAATTTGCAGAAGTATCAAATAAGGTTCTTGCTAAGACAATGCCGTCCAAAAGTGTTACTCCGATACACACACTCTCACCGTGAATGATCTGGTTAAGCATATAATTTTTGGTTGAGCCGTGAATGTAAAGCATATCATCTTTTCTGCCATAGGCGGTAGGAATCATCATTGATTGCCCTTCGTGTTGAAAAGCTATATGACACAAAAAGCCGGCATCCAGAATCTGATACACTGATTCTTTATAATTTGCAGATTTGTCTGCTCCCCTGATTATCTTATTAAATTGCATTAAGTTTGAGTAGTTTTTTAAAATTAAAAATCTTATTTTTCACATCAAGTTGAAACAGGCAGTACCGGCCATGGAGCCTTGTACTTAGTTATTTGCCAGTTTAAAATGCAGATCATTCTTTTTATAGATCATAAAACAATTCGTGTATAACCTCACAGTGAATTGAGGTTTTATCAAACCGATGTAATAATGCTTTGGCTTTTTCGGGAACATAGGCGAATTCGTAATCTTCACCTGCAAACTGTTTTACTGACTCAAGTTTTTCAAAAAACATGATTGTTGTAAACTCCACCTCGACATCGAGTTGCCTTTTCATAAGTTGAATACCCAGATACCCCTGCACTTGTTTTTCCGCTATAGCAGTAAAAACTTCCTGTTTCAGCAATTTTTCATAAGCCTCAGCATTAAATAAAGTGGTGTAGCCGTGCCAAATTCGTGCTATCATTGTTTGTAGTTTAAATGATATTGTAAAAAAGAAACCAAATACTTCCTGATCATTGTAATCAAAATTCAAGAATAATAATAAATATATTCAGCGTATTCAACGAATAACTGTTTTAAACTTATGTAAAACAGATAAGAAGGCAAATATGCTGCAGCGCCCAAAAAAAACACTTGTAAAGCCATCGGAGGAATTGTTATTTACTGCGCAATAAGTTTATTATACTTTTTTCGATACGCAACCGGCGAAAGTCCCGTTACTTTTTTAAATGCTGACCTAAAACCTTTTGTGTCAGTATACCCTACAACGTTCGAAGTTGTTTTCATCCATTGCAGATTTCAAAAATGCTCGATGATCAAAAGAACGACACAAATTTTTTGTGAGGAAGGGCAAGTACCTATAGAAGTACGATGTTGAAACATCGAGATAAAAATTTTCAAATTCAATCTCTGCCTACCGTATTTGTACTCTTTTTTTTAAAAAAAATAGTTTCAAATTTTACAAAACTAATTCCTGCGAACCTAGCTCAGATTTCAGCGTCCATATGTCCGCATGATGCTAAAATTATTTTAGCATTATTGTAAAAACATTTTTAAAAAATATTTTAGTAGAACATCATTTACTAGTATTAAAGATACCGATTAGCCGAAAACGGGATCATAGAGTAGGCAAATAATAAATAATGTTATGGCAAAAAATCAATTTGTTGTAGACCTCGGGACTTTGAAATTGACGGACGATGAACACCAGCGGATCAATGCAGCTATCCAGAAAGTGGTTGCGGGAGAGCTAGCTAACTTGAATACTCAAAATAAGTTTGCCCTGTTCCCACTTCGAAGATTTACTAAAGGACCTATTTTGGATGGTATTATTGCCAGGGATGTAAGTAAACAATTCCAGGAATTAATTAAATAAAAACAAGCATTTTGGAGACAAAAATGTGCCCCTCACACCGATGTAAACCAGGTTCGAGGTTACTTGGTGTGCGGCAGGAAGACGGGCGAATAGCCATACTTCCTGAACCCTTTCCTATTGACTATGATTTTATTGAGAAAGTAAAAAATCATCCATTGCCTGCGGAGCAGCGTTTCCGTTTCACTAATAAATGTATAGAAAGTGGCTGCGGGCAGAGGAATGATAAGGGATGTGGTGTAGTGGAAAGGATGGTGAAATATTTGGATCAGATCCCTGTTGAAGAAATTTTACCTATCTGTTATATACGCCCTGTCTGCAGGTGGTTTTCACAACGCGGCGCTGATGCCTGCAAAATATGTCCTTATGTGCTAACGGAGATCATGGAAGAACAGTTAATAGAAGCGGCTTTGTGAATAAAAGTTTGTGAATTTTCAGGAATTTTCAAAAGTATGGTAAAACTATCTCGACAGTCAAATGATTTTTAACCCGAATATTTTGGTCACTCATAAATATCTAAAAATGAAAACAATATTGATTTTTTTATTTTGCTTCATCTCCTTCATCTGTTCTGCTCAGCGCAAAAACTATGGCGGCGGACATCATACAGAAAGCCATGGAGGAACCTTCAAAGGTAGCGTAGGATCATCGCATAAAGGAGGACATTACAAGTTTTCATCAACGGGCAATCATTACGGCAGGCACAGGAAATAATACTGCAAATTTTAAATCATTAACTTAAAAGCCAATGCAGAAAAAATTATTTTTGGTTATAACCTTTATTGTTGCAAATATTATTTGTAAGTCTCAAATCCCGACTATGACAACTAATAGTGCCATGAGCATATCGCCCACCTCTGTCGCTTCTGGAGGTGTTATAATAAATGCAGGTGGCAGCGTTGTTACAGATGTAGGCATAGTCTGGGATGTTAGCCCAAATCCTACTATTCTTATCAACAAGCATTCAGCCTCTCCTGCTGAGAGTTCTTTTACCAGTATATTGACAGGGCTAACACCGGGCATGACTTATCATCTTAGGGCCTACGCAACAAATGCAGCGGGTACCGGATATGGAAGTGATGTAACCATTACTACCCAATCAGCCGCATCCTCCTCAACTGTAGCCCAGGTCAAGGAACTTGAAGAGCAAAAGAAAGTTATTGATGGTTTTATAGCCAATCAAAAGACTTCAATTTTCAAATTCGGGATTAGTGTAGCAGTTAGGTCTGCACTGAACACAGGTAAAGAAAAGCAGGCCCGGGCTATTGCAACCATTACACCCTCACAAAACTTTGTATCCATTGACTATACCGATTTAATGGCGGTTGTGGTTTCTACAACAGTAGCTGCGTATCCCTTTAGAATTAAGCGATCCGTTGAAGGGAAACTTCCTGATAGTATAAGTAAAAGCGTAAAATTCTGGACAAATTTTGGTTTTTTGGGTAATGTAAATTTAGTTGAGTTCGCCAACAGCAATACATCGACAGTTTTTAATAAGCAGGTGGATGGTGGCCTTGGCTTCTCTTATCTATTGGGTGTTCGGGAACAATTTGCTGTTGCAATAACGTATGAAAGGATTTCAGTACGCCAACCAACAAAATTCGTTTTTGATAATGAAGGCAAACAAATTATAGGGGATAATAATACAACATTAACGACCCTTGACATAAAAGATCCGCGCTACTTTCGCGATGCAGGAATGAACGGTATTTCAATAAAATTCATTTTCCATTTCAATTGATAAGAAATTGCAACCAAATAATTTCATAACATTTCCCGGATAAATCTTAACCCCACGCCTGCTTTTTCCGCAAGGTCCTGCTGTGTCATTTGGAGTTTATTATGATTGTATTTCTCACAAAACCGCAAATAAAATTAAGGTAGCTTTTCTATTACTAATTTATTTGAATATAATCCCGTTTGGGTATAATACAAATTGGAAATGAAAACATCCTTCTATCATATAACATATACCAACTCCCAATAGAAAAGTGAAGAAGTTTACATCATCGCAAAGTATTTATGACCTCCGATTGGATTAATTAATGCGCTTCCAAATTATGGTGCGAATAATAGGTTCACCTTCGGGTGTCGTGGTCTCCAACTGAAGCATTAATTTATCGTCAATAACACGCAGATTTCGCAAAGTAGTATTTCCAATATTTGAGGGAGAAAGTGAACCGATAAGTGTGTGTGCTACTTCACCCGTTTGTTCGTTTACCTTATATGTTCCGAAATATGCATCATAACCACCAACAGCACTTGTATTGTTTTTAGCTGAATAGAATATTTGGTCGGCAGGATTGCCTGATCTGTTACGTTTCATGAATTGAGCTGCAAAATGATTAGGCGCATAAGTGAGAATGGCAATCGGGTCAGCACCTAATGCAGGGTCAATTCTTTGCTGCCCGTCTTTTGTACAATCTTCACGGGACAGCAACCACCAAACGCCCCGCATTTCTGAAGTCAAATTGCCTGATGGGGGAGGAAGAATTGGCGAACTCATTTTTTTGTTTAATTTTTTTCCCATTTGAATAAAATTTTTTGTTACTCAACTTTATAGTTTGTCAGCAATTTTACTTGCCGGTTTATGATGAACTGGAAAATTTACAGAGCGGCCAATGAAACATAATTCGTTAGCTTTTTTATGAAGTTCGTTTGCTTTTTCGATCATTGAATTTTCAATGACTGTTACAATTGTAAGCTTCCCTTAAATTCGTTCCAATCAAAAGTAAAAAATCCAAAGATCTTTTTTGGTTTTTATAGGAATTTGGATTTTAAATAGCTCAGTGGAGGAACATAGCCCAGCGATTTATGTGGTCTTGAGCAGTTATAATCCTGCCTCCATTCCTCCATTTTTTCTCTTACTTCTGTTAATGATGTGAACACGTAAGCATTTAATAATTCTTTCCTGATATTCCCATTGCATCTTTCTACAAATCCGTTTTGCATAGGTTTACCGGGCTGGATAAATGCTAAACTTATTTTGTGTTCCCTGCACCACATATCCAACTTGTGTGATATAAATTCCGGACCATTATCCACTCTTATCATTTGAGGTAATCCCCTGAACTCACGTAAATATTCCAGCACTCTTATCAGCCTCACTGTTGGCAGTGAAAGATCTGATTCGATGTGCAATACTTCTCTGTTGTAATCATCAATAATATTCAATAATCTAAAACGTCTTCCATCCCAAAGTGTATCATTCATAAAATCAATACTCCATACTTCATTTATTGTTTGAGGTTGATATAGAGATTGCTTCACCCTTTGTGGTAAGCGTTTTCGGTAACGCCTGCGGATATTGAGTTTCATGTCTGTATATACCCGGTATACTTTTTTATGATTCCACATAAATCCTTTTCTCCTGATCCGGTAATAGCTTTGCCAAAAACCAATCGCAGGATGTTTTTCTACCAGGAGTTCAAGCTGGCTTATAACTTCTCCATCCGCCTTTGATTTATGGCGATATCTTTTAGTACTTCGAGGCAGACTTACTGCTTTACATGCCTGACGCTGACTAACCTCATGTTCCTGTATCATGTGATCAGCCAGGCTGCCTTTCTCATCAGGCGTTACAGCTTTTTTGCAACAGCATCCTTTAAAGCTTCATGCACTAAACTTAAGTTGGCATACATGCGCTTGAGCCGGTTGTTCTCATCTTCGAGCTCTTTAACCCGTTTGAGTTCATT
>DASYOM010000158.1:0-60130 GCA_036007765.1 Chitinophagaceae bacterium
CCTACTAGCAGCAAGGTTCTTCTTCCCCATTTATCAACATATTTAATTGCAACGAGGGTAAATAAAACATTGATGATACCAACCAAAACTGTTTGCATTAAAGCAGAACCTGAAGCATCTCCTGTCGATTTAAATATTTCAGGTGCATAATACATGATGGCATTGATGCCTGTAACCTGGGAAAAAATGCATAAAACAACTCCAATCATTAATGCTTTCCTGATGCCAGGCTTTAGTATATCTGAGAAAGAAGTTTTTTCAATATTCAACGCAGCTTTAATTTCTTCCAGCTCGGTTTTTGCTTTTTGAGAACCATTGATTTTAGAAAGTATTAATTCAGCATCATCCCAACGTTCTTTTTGAGCGAGCCATCTTGGGCTTTCAGGAACGAAGAAGAGCAGTAGTAAAAAAATGATAGAAGGAAATACTCCTGAACCAAACATCCACCTCCAGCCGGTTGAAATATTCCATGCTTCATCATACCATCCGGCGATAATTGCGTTCACGAAATAAATAAGTAGAATACCTGATACAATTCCCAGTTGATTTATAGAAACCAACTGGCCCCTGATTTTTGCAGGAGCTATTTCAGAAATATACATTGGAGCCAGCATGGATGCAATGCCAATACCCAGTCCGCCTATCAATCGAAAAAATACAAACCAGTTAAGGCTCATTGGCATGGCAATTCCAAGAGATGAAACCGCAAATAGTATGGCGGATAAAATCAAAACTTTTTTGCGACCGATGTTATCGCTCAACTTGCCCGCGAACATAGCGCCGACAATACAACCTATAAGCGCACACGAAGCAACCCAGCCCACCATTGCCGATGACAGGTCATATCGTTTTTGTATAAAGCCGATTGCTCCTGCGACAACTGCGGTATCATAGCCAAACAAGAGGCCGCCAACTGCGGCAACAATTGTTGCTTTATACACATACCATTTATTTACTGTGCTATTCATAGTTTTAATTAATGCGGTAATCAACCAGGTTTTGTGTTCTTACGTAAGCCTTTATGGTTGCACATTGGCAGCCTTCACTTTCTCCATAAGGGCGGATAGAAAATTCTGTAACAGCAGCAGGAACTATAAAGGTTTCCGCGTAATGAATAATAAAAGGTTCGAATAAATTATCGGGGCTTTCCACAATCACTTCCCTTCCTTCTATCAGGTTGAGCACATTAAAATTTCCATTGGTTCGGTGTATTACTTTTTCAGTAAACCAATGCCTGCGGGTTTCAATAAAAGATGTTCCATCCAGCCCGGTTTTTTCTTCACGCCAGCCTTTGCCTTCACTTATTTTTTCAAAGCGGTTAATTATATTTTCTTCTGTCCAGCTCGCTGTCCTGTCCCATTGAATTACCTGCTTGCCATGATCAATTGATATGGGGCGGGGTTTACCATCAAGACCCATTCTGCCCCAGTCCCAAAGCTTGAATGTAAAAATGTAAGGGGTGGCACTTATTTCGAGTACGACGGTGTCGGCCCCAGAACAATGGATAGTTCCTGCAGGTATTAAAATGTGATCGTGCTTTTTTACAGGCCATTTTTCTACGTATTTCTCAGCATCAAAATCCCCACCGTTATCCTGTACCGTTTCCAATTCATGCACCATTTTTTCAGGGACGATTTCTTCTTTAAGACCGAGGTAAACAAAGGCGCCTTCTTTTGCATCCAAAATATAATAACTCTCATCCTGTGTATAAGCCATCCCAAATTTGTCCCTTATATATTCTTTTAGCGGATGAACCTGCAGGCTTAGGTTTCCGCCTTCCATTGTATCCAGGAAATCGAACCGTATGGGAAATTCTCTCCCAAAAGCTTTATATACTTTTTTACCTAAAAGATTTTCAGGCTGCGCAAATACAAGATTGATTGCCGGCGTTTCAAACAAAACGTTATCAAAGGAAAATAGCAAACTATTTTCTTCAGGAACACAATCGAAACCCCATGCAAAATTTTGTTGATCTCTGTCGAGGTCACATACTTCTTTCAACCATTGCCCGCCCCATGGGCCGGGATCAAAGAAAGGAACTACTCTAAACGGCCGGGTTACAATATCCTCTAACGCATGCCGCAAAGCAGCACCGGAAATTAATTTCGGATTGTCTTTTATGGTAGTATCGAGTACATAATCCCATCGATCCATTGTGGCTTGTTTATGACGGTCGCAAACTCTCCAGTCAACAAAAAAGCCCCTTTTATATTGGTAAGAAAATTCAGCATCTGAATTTTGAGTACCTAAGTTACTGATACTGTTATTTCTAAACCGAAGTTGTATTTCCCACCGAGGCATGTCCGCATATAAAAGAAAATCTGCTGTTGGTGAGATAAGGGAGGCGCCCATTCCATATACAATGCAAAGTCCATTGTCAACATCATTCACTTTGCTTTGCAATGAGTCTATTTTTTTTACGCTAAAAAAATCCAAAAGGTTTAATGGAGCCATGTAGCCAAAAACCGGGTCATCAGTTACAAAGGGGTAAACCATTTTTTCAATTTCATCCCCCATTTGCATAGCCGTCGCCGCATCAAACAAATTTGCTGAAGGAATATACTTCCGGACCTGTTCAACTATCTCATTGGTATAAACGCCGTGATAGCATTCAATGGCAATTACTATTTTTTCAGACTGTTTTTCCCCGATCATGTTCTGGAAACTGTGGGCGATACTTTTCCAACCCTCAATGCAAGTGTACCCATTAATATTTATAGTGGGGAACTTATCAAAATTTGATTTTTTTACGTGGTTCATGTATTTAATGGGTGCTATGCTTTAAAATGCTTCTATTTTTGAATCAGGGAGCCATACAATATCTTAAAATAGCTTTCGCAAGCAAGCGCAATCGTACAGGGTGCATTTCAAATTGTCGCTTGGCCGTACTTCTTGTGGGCGGTGGGGACACCGCCCACGACGGCCAACCCCGGTTGGTGTCCCCACCAACCGGCGACAATTTGAAATGCACCAATCGTACAGAGCTATTGTTACTTGTTACAAACATTTATTAAATTGTGATAGAATGTTTAAATGTTCATACATAGTATAAATGTAGGAGATTATTTTAAATATCCAAATTCTATCTTCTAAAAAAGATTGAAAGGTCTCGAAATCGCTGCTTTTAAGAATTAAAAAGTACGGCCTGGTAAAATTAAGTATAGCGCAACCTGGTATAGAAGTGATGATTGTCGTCAAAAAATTTAGTTTATAAATAAATTAGTATGTTCGTACATCCAAACATACTAATGAGATTTTCAAATTCGATTTGGCACCAGATGATGGCAATAGGTTTGCTTGCTTTCTTATAAAATGTATTCGAAGATTTTTAAAACATAATATGTCAAGAATGAAAAAAAGAATTGCAATACTTTGCATACTTGCTAATGCAATTGTATTATGTGGGTTTTCTCAATCGAAAGAAAAAGCAATCTGGAGCATTGGTAAAGCTGATAACTTGCCGGACGAATTTGCCCTGGCGCCGAATGGATTTAAAAAGTTCGTGGGTAATGATTTTGGTTATGAAGACAAATATTTCCTGGTTGGATATTCTAAAGAAAAGACAGATTTCCCCTACGTTATTCCCGGCCCGGCCGATACCTGGGGCGGCACGTGGCCTACAGCCGGCTGGAGAACCAATGACGTAAACATTTTATTTGGCGTAGATCATATTGCCGCAAGTGGAAAGTATAAATTAATTATTACGTGTCTTGACTATGCAAAGAAATTTCTGCCCAAACTTAAGGTAAGCATTAATGGTCATGAAGAGAAAATACTCCTTGCTCCAACGGAGTTCGATGAAGATAAGCAGCCCTACCCCAGCCTCAATGAACCGCTGATCGACACTGCGTCTCTAACCGGAGATTTATCAGCCGCAACTCCTAAAACAGTGGAAATCCCGATTGATAATGATGTTATTAAATTGGGAGGTAATAAAATTACAATTACCGTCGTACAAGGATCGTGGATTATGTTTGACCAGGTAAAGCTTGTCGGACCAGAAGATGTAGTGTTGACGAAACCCAATCAACTCTTTGTAAAAAATGTAGGCCCTGCCGATTATGAACTAGATATGGATGGAAGGAAAATGCAGCCTTTGTTAGTAAATACAGAATACCTCAAAGGCACTCCTAAACTTAGCGTTGAGTTGGATAATAAAATTATTTTTAGTGAAGTTTTGGAAAAAGGACACTACGAACTTGAGGCTCCGATGCCTGCGGTAACAACGCCTGTCCAGAGTCAATATAAAATTTTAGAAAATGGTAAAGTCATTGAAACAGGAACAGTACAGAGGTCAGGACAAAAATTGCAAACATTAGCTGATTATGTTGACACAAGAATTGGGACAGCCCATTCCCGTTGGATGATAGCGCCGGGTCCATGGATGCCATTCAGTATGGTAAAAATGAGTCCCGACAATCAAAATGCAGGATGGCAGGCAGGCTATCAACCGACGTTCGAAAGCGTTGGTACATTCAGCCATATTCATGAATGGACGATGGGAGGATTGGGAATTTTTGCATCAAATGGAAGATTGAAAACAAAGATTGGTGATGAACATATTCCATCTTCTGGCTATCGATCGCCTATACAAAAGAAATTCGAAGAAGCCCCGATAGGCTATTATAAAACAAGGCTACTAAAATATAATATTAATGCGGAAGTAACCGCAACTACTCGCTGCGGATTTGAACGATTTACATTTCCACAGGATCGTGATAGTTCGCGTATTTTAATAGACTTGCACATACCTGCTGAGTATGACTATCAATTAAAAGATATAAAAGTAAAAAAGGTAAGTGACTACAGGATAGAAGGCTATTCGCATCAACTTTCTCCCGGCGTATGGAGCCATGATGCCGACCAGGATTATACGCTTCACTTTGTTTTAGAATTTGACAAGCCAATTAAAAACATCGGAAACTGGATTGATGATAAGGTTCAATATGGCGATATTTTAGAAGCAACAGATATTAAAAATGCCGGCTTATTTGTAGAATTTGATGAAGACAACTACCCTGTGGTGCAGGTCCGTTCATCTATCTCTCTCGTGAGCATTGACAACGCAGCTGCAAATTTAAAAACAGAGATTTCAGATCCTTTCAGATGGAATTTTGAAGCAGTAAGGCAGAACCAATTGAATACATGGAATGATCTTTTTAACCGGGTTAAAATTACTTCGACAAACAGGCTCGAGAAAGTTCGATTTTATAATTGTATGTACCGCTCAATTTGTAGCCGGAATACGTGGAGCGATATTAATGGCGAATGGCGGGGCACAGATGGAACGGTGCATCAGCTAAAAAACAAAGACGATGTAGCCCTGGGCTGCGATGCATTTTGGAATACATTCTGGAACCTCAACCAGGTGTGGAATCTCGTTACACCTGAATGGAGCAACCGTTGGGTGAATTCGCAGTTGGCTATGTACGATGCCTACGGCTGGCTGGCTAAAGGCCCTGCAGCAATGAATTATATCCCGGTTATGGTTGGTGAGCATGAAATTCCGTTAATGGTTTCGGCCTACCAGATGGGTATTCGCGGCTTTGATGGAAATCAAGTATTGGATGCGGCGGTAAAAATGCAAACTACCCCGGCACAAAAAGTTTTTACCGGGTTTGCAGGCAACCGTGATTTGGTAGAATATGAAAAGCATCAATACGTCCCTTCAGACAAAGGGCGCTTTTCAAACACCATGGAATATTCTTTCGATGACTGGACAGTTGGCCAACTGGCAAAATCGTTGGGTAAAATAAATGTTTACGATAAGTTTTATAAAAGAGGTAACTGGTGGAAAAATACAATTGATACTAACGGTTACTGCCATACGAAGTTAAGTAACGGTGAATGGACAAAAGATTTTGATCCCTTCAGGAGTGGTGCAAATGAAGAATATGTAGAAGGAAATGCATGGCAGCTAACATTTTTCGTACCCCAGGATGTGCCCGCATTGATCAGCAGGATTGGGAAGAAAAAGTTTATTGACAGGCTGGAATGGGGATTTAAAGAAAGTGAGCCGTGGCGCTACAATGGTATGAACGATCAGTATTGGGATTATCCTGTAGTACAGGGCAACCAGCAGTCCATGCACTTTGCATTTCTTTTTAACTGGGCAGGTAAGCCGTGGTCAACGCAAAAATGGAGCCGTTCGATTTTAGACCGTTTTTACGGTTACGAGGTAGCCAATGCATATCTCGGAGATGAAGACCAGGGCCAGATGAGCGCATGGTTGATCATGGCTGCTATAGGTTTATTTCAAACCGATGGCGGCGCAAGGGCAAACTCTATTTATGAAATTGGCAGCCCGTTATTTAAAAAGATAGAAATTGATTTAGGCGAAAAGTTTGGCCGTGGTAAAAAATTTACAATTATAGCTGAAGGGGCATCACGTAAAAATATGTATGTGCAACATGCTACAGTCAATGGCCACACTTTAAACTCGTTTAAATTTCCGGCCTCGGAATTATTAAAGGGCGGATCTCTTATTCTAAAAATGGGACCGGAGCCCAATACGAATTGGGGAGTTTCCGGCCACTAAATAAAAGATTACTGAATGCTGAAATCTTTCATTTTTATTTTCACTTGTTTTTGCTATGCTTAAAAAGGATTTGCACAAAATGAAATTGCCGATACTTCAGAGTGGTCAGCAAGCGATTTAATAAAAATCGCTGGTAGTGATTTCGTGTTATGGCAACCCTATTTTTATTTTTTTAAATAAATAAACACATGTTTGCTGTTATGTTCATACATTTGGACAAACAATGATCCAAGTGATAAAATTTTCTACTTAGCTGTGCTGTTAATTTAATACCAATCGAATCAATGCCAGTTTCGTCAAAAACAATTCTTTTATTCTAAAATGAGAAATTATGAATCAGGAAGTAAAGACCTTAGGGTTATCTGTTATGTTAGGCATTTTAGTTTTTTCAGTAAATGCTCAACACAAACAGCCGGTAGATTACGCTGACCCGTTTATGGGAACTTCGGAGTCCCGCTGGATGCTCAATCCCGGTTCCAGTCTTCCATTTGGTATGGTGCAATTAAGCCCGGACAACCAGGGTAACCAATGGAAATCTGGTTATGAATACAACATCGCCAGCATTGCGGGGTTCAGTCACATTCATTCATGGACGATGGCCGGATTATCAGTAATGCCAACAGTAGGCATTATTAATCCTCGTATTTATCCGGCAGAAGAGCCTACAACCACAGGCTCTACTGCGTTTCACCGTTCACGAATAGATAAGACTACCGAAAAGGCCAGCCCCGGTTATTATTCCGTAGAGCTTATGAACTATAAAATAAGAACAGAACTCACCAGTACTACCCGTTGCGGTTTTTTCCGCCTGACATTTCCGGAGACTAAAGAAGGCAACGTTTTATTCAATCTCTTATTCCCTGCGGAATATTCTTTTGATGTATTGGACGCTACCATCACCAAAGTAAGTGATACGGAAATTGAAGGATATTCAAAACAAACAAGCGCCGGGTTCAATGATTACACCGTTTATTTTGTAGCAAGGTTTAATAAGCCTTTCAAAGCTTTCGGAGGCTGGGAAGGAAAAGATATGAAGAAAGATTTATCGGAAATAAAAGGGAAAGGAGATGTAGGTGCTTATGTAAATTTTGAAACAAAAGAAGGTGAGCAGGTTTTATTGCAGACTGCAATCTCGCTGGTAAGCATAAAAAATGCAAGGCTTAATATGGAAACAGAATTAAAACCTTTTGGATGGAATTTTGATGGCGTAAGAAAAAATGCACGGGACACATGGAATGGCCTTTTGAGTAAAATCGAAGTGGAAGGTGGAACACAAGTAAATCTAAAAAAGTTTTATACTAACCTGTATCATTCTTATTGTGCCCGTACAACCTGGAGCGACGTAAATGGTGAGTACCGCGACCCTTGTGAAAATATACAAAAACTGGATGACCCAAAATCACCCATGCTTGGTAGTGATGCTTTCTGGAATACTTTCTGGAACTTAAACCAGTTGTGGACCCTTGTTAATCCCGCAATCGCAAATGAATGGGTAAAATCGGAATTAGAAATGTATAAACACGGCGGCTGGCTTTCCCGCGGAGCTGCAGGTATAGAATACTCTGGTATTATGGTGGCCTCTCACGAGATACCACTAATGGTGAGCGCTTATCAAAAAGGCATACGGAACTACGATATAAAAACTTTATACGAATCCATTATACACCAGCAAACGGTGCAGGGAATAAAATATCCCTGTGGCGGTTTTGCCGGCAATGAGCAATTGAATGCTTATATCTATAAGGGATACATGCCTGCCGATTCTGGTGCAACTTCGAATACGTTGGAATATGCTTACGATGATTGGTGCGTGGCGCAACTTGCAAAATCATTGGGTAAAACAAATGATTATGAAACATTCATCAAAAGAGCGAAGAATTATGAAAATATTTTTGATCCGCAAACAAAGTTTATGCGGCCAAAATATGCAAGTGGAAAATGGCTGGAAAACTTTAATCCTATGAGTACACCGGGATATGTAGAAGGAAATTCCTGGCAGTATACTTTCTTTGTTCCTCAAAATGTGAAAGGACTTATTGATCTTATGGGTAAAGATGAATTTAACCAAAGATTGAATAATGGTTTTGAGAAATCCAAAGATGCAAATTTCAATGCCACCGGAGACAGAATGGAAGACTATTATATTAACCACGGCAACCAGCCAAATATGCAAGCTGCTTATTTATTTAATTATTCCGGTAAACCATGGCTTACTCAAAAATGGGTAAGGGAAATACAGGACAGGTATTATGGATCTGATCCTTATAATGCGTGGCTGGGAGACGAAGATGAAGGACAAATGGGCGCATGGTTTGTAATGAGTGCAATGGGTTTATTCGAGACAGACGGCGGAGCATCGGTAAAACCATTTTATGAAATCGGCAGCCCCATATTTGAAAATGTTACGATTCATCTGGATCCCGATTACTATACTGGTAAAACATTCACAATAGAAGCAAAAAATGTTTCTGATAAAAACAGGTATATACAATCCGCCAGCTTAAATGGAAAAACTTTGAACAAGCCCTGGTTTCATCATGATGAATTGGTTAAAGGTGGCAAGCTTACACTGATTATGGGCGATAAGCCCAATGAAAATTGGGGGAGTCAGCCTGGTGATGCACCACCTTCGATGCCAGGGAATTGATAAGCGAAAGTCAAATTATTCCGACACGGTAAATTGATATTATTTTTTGCAACACACTAAATTGCTATCACATGCTTTTAAAAATGCCTGCTGCTATTATCTTTCTTGTTGGAACATTTTTTTGCTCTCACATACATGCGCAGTCTTCGCAAAATATCGCAACCGGCATACTTAACGACAGTGCATTAAATCGCGTGAAGTCGATGGCCAGTGATTTAGTCAAAACAGGTTTTAATGCAGGCAGCAGCTATGGTGAGGTGTGGATACGGGATTTTAATACATTCATTCAACTTTCCTGCGAAGTAATGCCCAAAGATTCTATAAAGAAAAGACTTGAGGTATTTTTTCAGATGCAGGGCGATGATGGAAATATTATTGACGGCTATATTCCTAAAACGCAGGCAAATGTGGGATATGATTATATACGAAGTGCTAATGCTCCAGATTTTGATGGACATAAGAATACGGTAGAAACCGACCAGGAGACTTCTCTTATACAGGCGATATATAAGTATGTAAAGGCAACAAAAGACAGGGGTTTTCTTTCAGAAACAATCGCAGGAAAAACTGTACAATCCAGGATGTCGGATGCCTTGAATTTTTTAATGACCAAAAGATACTCCGCAAAATATGGACTTATCTATGGTGCAACAACAGTTGACTGGGGCGATGTACAACCTGAAACTCCATGGGGTGTAGTAATGGACAGTACGAGTCATTTGGCGATTGATATTTATGATAATGCTATGCTTGTAATCGCATTGAATAATTACATAGAACTTTTCGATGGGAATAAACATTGGGAAAAAGTTCGTAGCGATATCCGTAAGAATATAATGAAATACTTATGGGATAATAAGAATCAAAAATTCATCCCACACCTTTATTTAAATGGCTCACCTTTTTCTTCATCGTTTGATGAAAACAAAATCAATTATCATGGCGGCACCGCAATTGCCATTGAAGCAGGTCTCCTAAATAAAAAGCAAATTGAAAATGTAAATCAAAAAATGTTAGAAGATGTAAAGTCAAGCGGTGCCAACTCTATTGGCTTAACAATTTATCCTACTTACCGGAAGGATATTTTTTGAACAAGGGTATGTATCCTTATGGCTACCAGAATGGTGGCGACTGGACATGGTTTGGGGCACGAATGATTAATGTATTGGTACATTACGGATTCCTGGAAAAAGCTCATGATGAAATTAAGCCGATGATTGAAAGAGTATTAAAAAACAAGGGCTTCTTTGAATGGTACACAGTTGATGGGAAACCTACCGGTTCTGGTAGCTTTCGTGGTTCAGCAGGTGTATTATACACTGCTATTTCAAACATGCAAATCGCTGCGGCTAGCAATAATGAAAAATAGATTCTTGTAATTTCTGTATAAAAACGTGAAGTGTAAATATTTGAAATTTAATATGATGACGATATATTTCGGCTATTTATATGTTTATACATTTTGACAAATAAATCACTCCGGACTAATTTAGAATTTTAACAACGAGCCTTTGAAATCCTTAACTATACTGCAATTGACCAGAAATATTACGGATCTTTTTGATCCGGACATTTAAGATTTATAAAACACAAATAATTGCCGCAAAAACCTGTCTCATTTTTTTTTCTTAAAAATTTTTTAAAAAAGAGCCTTTTTATCAAAATATGTTAGTATGTTTGAACATGCAATTGATTTTGCATCACTGATCTGTCCCGATGATTGCTTAACCCCTTTAATAACTGCATAGAATCGCTGATAAATTCCGGTAAAACAATTCTGTAAAAGCTTTCGCCACTGAGTTTTGTTTTAGTTAAATGATCTGATATCAGAATTAGAGCCCTGCTGCCTGCTTACTATTTTACATTAAAAGAGTGCTGGCGTAAGCTCATGGTTGTAACAATTTGTATTGGTACTTAAAATTAAATGTTTGCAATTTTTAATAATGATTAAATACTTTTTATGAGATGTAAAATGATAACCAACATTTGGCTTAAGATGAGGTACACTCTATGTGTGTTTGTACTCTCCTGTTTTGTATGCTCCGGGTTACAGGCTAAGAATAAGGATTCTGCAAAAACGTCGGACGATGATATAACGGTCACAGGTAAAATATCAGATGAATTTGGAAATGGAATAGTAGGTGCGAACATCCTGGAAAAGGGTACGAAGAATGGGACTGTTTCAAATCAAGCCGGAAATTTCTCATTAAAAGTAAATGGTCAAAATAGCATACTGGTTTTTTCCTCTGTCGGATATGCGAGCCAGGAAATACCGGTAGGCTCTTCCTCAGTGGTTGATGTTACATTGGAACTAACCTCGAAAAAACTTGATGAAGTGGTTGTGGTTGGTTATGGTATCAAAAAGAAATCCGAGCTTACAAATGCGGTTGTGCAAACGACTGGTACTGAACTTAAAAAATCGAATGCTATATCGTTATCTAATTCTTTATCCGGAAGATTGGCAGGTTTATACGTGAACCAAAGAAGTTCTGTTCCGGGTTTTGATGATGCCGAAATTTTGGTAAGGGGTTATAATACCTACAGGAACAGCTCTGCCTTAATAGTTATCGATGGAGTTGCCAATGCAGATCCCGATGGGTTGAATCGTCTTGATCCGAATGACATTGAATCTATTTCTGTATTGAAAGACGCATCAGCGGCCATTTATGGTGCGCAGTCTGCAGGCGGCGTTATACTAGTAACTACTAAGCGGGGTAAATCCGGGAAAGCAAGTTTTAGTTTCAATACTAACTTTTCAAATCAATCGCCCACTACAAGGGTAAGATCGGCGAGCGCTCTTGAATACATGAAAGTACTTAATGACAGGAGAGCATTGGAAGGTACGCCGCCAGACTTTCCTGCTGATTTTGTCAAGGCTTTTACAGATGGAACAAGAAGGGGTGAAGACTGGTGGAATGCTTTGATCGGCCCCCCATCAACACAATCCAGGCAATCACTTACTATGAGTGGAGGCACTGAAAAAATACGATATTTTACATCTATTGGCACGGCCTCTCAAGGTGGAATTCTTCGTGGCGATAATAAATCAAAGCTCAGGCAATACAATGTTCGAAGTAACATAGACGTATCGGTTTCTAATCGCTTAACGGTAGGTGTCGATCTTTCCGCAAGAGAAAAATATACGCAAACTCCCCAGGGTGGCCCGGGTGGAGAAATTGGATACCTTGCCTTTACCAGTCCATTGCAGGAAGCCTACATTGGTGGCGATTATCGTTATCCTGGCGAAGGATGGTCACAGTTAAATCCGGCGGCGAGAATTCTCAGCCCGGGATATCGCAGGTACAAGGCCGATGTTATTTCGGGAACAATCAGGTTCAAGTATGATTTGCCTTTTGTGAAGGGGCTTTCGTTAGATGGCTTTGCATCAATAGATAAAACCTTAAACTATGATAAAGCTTTTAACTATACGTGGTTTTACTACGAAAAAAATGCGGCTGGAGATATTTTGAAGGTACCTTCCAGATCCGTGGAAGACATTGGATTGAGGGAAGATTTCACCCAAAGCCTGAGAACCACTGAAAATATAAAGCTTTCTTATTCAACCCGTTTTCATGAAGATCACAAACTTGATGTTTTTGTAGCTTATGAACAAAGTGAATACAAGGATAACAATTTCTGGGCACAACGCCTTGGGTTCGACTCACCGCTAATTGACCAACTGTTTGCGGGTAGTACAGACAGGGCCAATGGCAGTAACAATGGCGGCGCTTCCGAATCCGGGAGGCAAAATTATTTCGGAAGGGCTTCCTACTCATTTAGGGATAAATACCTTTTAGGGTTAAGCGCCAGGTACGATGGGTCCAATATTTTTCCTAAAGAAAAGCGCTTTGGATTTTTTCCCCAGGCATCAGCGGGATGGGTAATCAGCCACGAGTCGTTTATGCCAAAAAACTTGTTCAGCAATTTAAAAATAAGGGCTTCATGGGGCCAATTGGGTAATGACAGGGTAAATCCTTTTCAATATATCGGCGCATATGGTTATGCTCCGGGTTGGGTAGTAAATGGCGCAGATGCAAGGGGCATTGCAGCAACATCAACACCTAACCCCAATATTACCTGGGAGGTGAGTGAAAAAACTGATTTAGGTTTGGAAGCCGGTTTTTTGAATAACAATTTAACCTTCGAAGTTGATCTTTACAGGAGCAAGACATCCCACATTCTTGGCCGGAGACAGGCATCAATCCCAGGTTACACAGGGTTGGTACTTCCTGATGAGAACATTGGAAAAATGGACAGTAAAGGAATAGAATTCCAGGCTGGATACAGGCAGCGTATCGGGAAGTTAAATCTTAACGTTAGCGGAAATCTATCATACAATGAAAATAAAATTATTTACTTTGATGAGACACCGCAGGCAGAATCTTATCAGAAACTTGAAGGAAATCCAATTAATTCTATTTTGGTGTATAAAGCGATAGGTATTTACCGCACAACGGCAGACTTAACTAAATATACCGGCTACCCGGGAGCGACTATCGGTGGGTCAATCTTTGCAGATTTAAATAACGATGGCATTGTGGATGGCAATGATCGGTATAGGTTTAATGCAAGTGCCTTCCCTAAAATGCAGTTTGGGCTTACTTTGGGATTGGATTACGAAAGCTTTGACTTAACCTTATTGTTCCAGGGACAAAGTGGCGCCAAATTTCGTTTGAATAACGGGTTCAACTCAGGTGCTGCCGGTAATGGGCTTGCTTACGTTGCCAAAAACAGTTTTTCATTAGAAAATCTTAACGCGGTGCTACCCGAGATTGCACCAAATGGTGTTGCCGCTTCAGATAATGATTTTTTCTACCGCGATGTTACCTGGTTACGGATGAAGTCACTTCAACTGGGGTATAATCTTCCGGCAAAATTAGTTACGAAGGTTGGAATTTCCGGCTTGAGATTTTATGTATCAGGGGATAATTTATTCCTTCTTTATAACAATCTAAAAAAATATGGTAACGGAGATCCTGAATTTTTAAGTGGAAATGGCGGTACTTATCCAAATATGAAAACTTTAAATGCAGGTCTTAATCTTTCTTTCTAAATAAATAATAATATGAAATATTTACTTCTCAATAAAATGCGCTGGAAACTGATTGCAGTAATCATCGTGGGCATTGTAGTCATCGTTGCCTCATGCAGTAAAGATATCCTGGATAAAAAGCCATTGGATTCTATATCGGAAGATGCTGTTTTTAGCGATCCGGTATTTCTTCAAAGCTATGTCTATAATGTATACAACGGTATCAAGCCACCATGGAGCCCGGGCACCGGTGGTTATGAAGCATTGACTGATGTTGCAGTTGATCAGCCCGAAACACATGATCGGTCTGCAGGTATTCGTGAATACGTGCAGGGCCTTCTTTCTCCTGATAATGTAACAGACCTTACGAATATCTGGAACGAGGAATATAGCTACATTAGAAAAGCGAATATTTTTTTTGAAAAAGTTCAGGGCTCCGCCCTTGCCGGTAATGTGCTTGACCCAATGAGAGGAGAGGTGCACTTTTTACGCGCCTGGATGTACTTTGAACTTATGCGTACATTTGGAGGAGTACCCATTGTAACAAGCAGTTTTAAACTAAATGACAATAGCTTTGACGTGCCTCGTAATACTTTCGATGAATGCGCAGCATTTGTTCTAAGTGAATGCGATTCAGCATCTGCTGTATTTAGCGGATCCTCTTCTGCGCCCGGCAAAATAGATAAAAACACCGTTATGGGTTTAAAGGCCAGGGTATTATTATACCTGGCAAGCCCACTGAATAACCCTACGAACGACTTAAGCAAATGGCAGGCCGCGGAAGTAGCAACAAAAGCTGTGATAGATGCAGGTTTTTCACTACATCCTACAACCGAAGACCTTTTTATAAAGCCCTTAAAAACTGATGAAATTATTTTTGGGAAGTCTTTTACGCCGGGAACACGCATACCCGATTGGGGATTCAATTACGACTATTGGCCCAGTGGTTTCGATGCCAGGCAGCGGATTGAGCCAACCCAAACGTTTATCAATAAGTATCAACTTACAAATGGAGAATATCCTTATATGGCGGATGGGATAACCGTAAATCCTGCATCAGGATATGATCCACAGCACCCCAATGTGAATAGGGATCCACGCTACTACGTTGATATTATTTACCCCGGCGCAAGCCCGGTAACCATAAACGATGGCGCTAAGAGTACAACAAGAACTTATGAATATTGGGAAGATGCCAATCCAAATCCTAATAATGACCCTCCGTATGTGAACCCTAACAAAATAGATCCAATTAACGGAAAAGATCTTTTTGATTTTGGCAGGGATTCTAAAACATACTGGGTAAAAGGTTTAACGCCATTTCATTGGAGGGTTCAAACGGGCTATACTTTTAAAAAGCTAACGGATTTTAAAGGGCCTCGTGCCAGCTTTGATTACGATTACGCCCAGGTGGTTGTTTTCATGAGGCTTACGGAATTCTATTTAAACTACGCCGAAATTCAAATAGCATTGGGTAACGAAGCTTTGGCAAAAGAATACATCAACAAAGTAAGAAAAAGGCCTTCAGTAAATATGCCAGATATCACCAGCTCTGCTGCCGAATTAGTAAAAGATTATAGAAATGAAAGGGCGATAGAATTATTGTTGGAAGATTCAAGATTCTTCGATCTTATGCGCTGGAAAGCTGCTCCCGGAAACGTAGATATTCCAATCCGTGGTTTAACAAGTGTTACAATGGATTGGACAGGCGCTCAAGCCGGAGACTTGTTGGGTAAATTAACTTACACATACGGCGTAATCCCCGAGGCAGAAGTACGAACGGCGTGGAAAGGGGATTACTATTATCTCTTTCCTATTCCAAACGATGAAATTAAAAAAAGTAACAATGCAATAAAACAAAATCCGGGTTACTAATAGTAACCAAATGTCATTTTAAAAAGGTAGATTGCTCAATGGGCTTCGGGAAAAGTTTTTCGCTATAAATTAATAAGAGCTTAAGAAGTTATCTGAATATGAAATGTTCGTTTTTCATATGGCGATTGATAGGGGACACCAACCGCGGTACATCGTTGTGACCAGTGTCCTCGCCGTCAACATTTGCAGGCTTGAGAAATCCGGATAATCATTTTTAGACAGTTTGAGAGATTCAGCATTTTTAAACAACAAATAAAAAAATGGATTTTTTTCAAGCAATCTATGATTGGATAATTGGATTCTTTGGCATTGAAGAATTTATCAGGATTATTAAGTCAGGCGATTACAGTTCCTTTCTCACCTATAAAGGATTTATTTCGATTATCGGGCCACTTTTCCCGATAGTTTTAGTGGCAGAGGTATTAATGGCTTTATTGTATAAGAAGTTTAAAGCCATAGATTATAAAATATCCTTTTTTTCTTATGTGCTTAATTCCTTTATCGGGCGGCTTATTTCTATTGCTGCCGTAGTATTTTGCATTGGCCTTTTTGAAAAGTATGCCATTTTTAAAACAACATTTACCTGGTACTGGTTTATTTACGGTTATATCGTTTGGGAATTCGGGCATTTTATTTATCACTATTGGGGGCATAAGGTCCGGTTATTCTGGTGCCTGCACTCTACACATCATACCCCCCAAACCATGCACCTGGCTATTTCTTATGCACACTTTTTTTTAGAAGCGCCTTATGCAGGTGTTATAAGAACTACTGTGTGCATCATATTGGGAGTTAATCCGCCCATGTTAGCCGTTATTATGTTTATTGATGGTTTCTGGGGTGGTTTCATACATATTGGAGAGCAAATGGTAAAGGACGGGAAGTTAGGATTTTTGCATAAATTTATCCTTACACCTTCCCACCACCGGGTGCATCATGCCAAAAATCCTTTATATATGGATACAAACTTTTGTAATCTCCTGAATATATGGGACCGGATTTTCGGCACTTATCAGCCTGAGGATCGGAATATTTCTATTCAATACGGCATTACCAGAAAAATGAAACCAAACAGTTTCATTGATAGTTATTTTGGAGAATTTGGCTGCCTGGCAAAAGATATTATAAAAGCGCCAGGTATTAAAAATAAAATCCTATATATTTTTATGCCTCCCGGATGGAGCCATACCGGTGAAGATCAAACAGCGGATAAAGTAAGAAATGAATTTATAAAAACATATCATCCCGACCACAAATAAGGAGTTTGATCATAACAGCCAATTTCTTTTGGCCCCTGGTGACCATCATGTACAATCATTTTTTTTATCTGCCCAATACTGTCTTTTTCTTACCGTTCTGTAACATCCTATAAGATGCATACCAGGTGGTTTCATAATTGGTTAATCCCTTAATATGATATTTGAATTTTTAATGATGGATAAAGCTAATGGCGGGGTTGACTCGCCATTTTCTTTTGCGGCCATAGGCCGGAGTGTGCCATTTTAATAATTTATGCCAATGAAGGGAATATACTTCTTTCAAAGTTTGCTAATACAAATTGAGAAGCCGTGCCTTACCATTATTACATTATGAGTATAGCTATTTTGTTTTGCGTTTAAGCCATGGCGTTATATCCGGCTTTAAGTTTGCCTATCTTATGTAAACTTTACTTTTATCAACTGTTTTCGATAAAATATATAGAGTTTCCACAAGAGAAGGAATTACTGATTACTTAAAAGCTCAGTTTCCTTATTTTACCCTGGCTATCTGAAATAACTACAAAAGCAACATTTTTATCAATACTTATAAATCTTGCCGATTGAGAAATGAAGGAAGAGCCGTAATAAAATTCCTCTTTTTGTTTCTTGCCATTTTTGAATGTTATTTCAGCGCTTACTTCATTAGGTTGTATGGGAATATTAGTTAGATCTTTTTTAAGTTCAAAGACTTTTAGCGGCCCGCGGTTTTGCGTAGCAGCCAGCAGGTATTTTCCATTTTTACCTCTTAATTTTATTAATGCCTTTCCATCGCCTGGAATAAAGATGCCGCTTTCAAGAATTGATAGTGGAGTGAAGGTTCCTTTACCATCTCCTTTCAACACCAAACCATTTAATGCATCGTAACGCCCTGATGTTACATCGGTGCCGAAATCATTTGTATTGATTACAAAATCCAGGTTACCATCTCCATCAAAATCATCTGAGATCATTCCATTTAATGCAGAGAGCTGAGCCAGAAATGGTAAAGGAACTAAAGTGAATTTACCACCACTATCATTCCTGCAATAGCACGAGTTAAAATTATTTGCTTTTAATATTAATGCACCTGCTAATTGTTCCTTTGTAAATAACGAATCCATCGTAACGTTTGCATACGATTTGTAATTCTGATACTTTGCCCGCATTCTTATCATTTGCTTTATAATATCATCGCGGTTATGCGCAGGAAATTCTTTCTTGGAAGTATCTTCCTGGCTTTCGGGAAGATATAAAGAAGGAAAAGCATCGTAACTGTCGTTATTGTCGAAGTCTTTCGCATACACTGATACGGGATACTTCGGAGAAGCTTTATAAAAAGAATTGTCTCCAAGATTTCCCAGTATATAATCAATATCTCCATCATTGTCAAAATCTCCTGAAGTAATGCTGGTCCACCACCCTGCCTGGTCAGCGATGCCGGTATTTGCATTTATATTTTTAAAAATACCTTTATCATTTTTCAAAAAAGTTACCGGCATCCATTCTCCGGCAAGCACAAGGTCTGGCCAGCCATCATTATCGAAATCGGTAAAGATGGCATCACATACAAGGCCAATATTATTCAGGTCTTTAGCTACCTGACTGGTGACATCCGTAAACTTTATATGTCCATCTTTTGAATCATTCCTGTAGATAAAACTGGAAACAGGCCTGGGATAATTCCAGGGCTCAACCCTGCCTGCTATAAAAAGATCGAGGTCTCCATCCTTATCATAATCTATTGCCCTTACGCATGACTTACTGGTAAAGTTGGAAGGCAATGCCAGTGTGTCTGCTGTAAAATTTCCACTTCCGTCATTTACATAAAACTTGTCCTGGTAAGCGATAGAATTCGGTTTATCCTGGTAGCCACCTCTTGCCACGTAAAGATCTAAATCACCATCTCCATCGGCATCAAACAGGATCGTGCCCATGTCCTGGAATTGCACATCGATTTTCTCATTTGGAGATATAAGTGTTTTTTGTGAAAAAGAACCATTGCCTTGTTGTAACAAAAGCGTTGATCCAAAAGATGAATTCCCCCCAACGATTATATCATCTGATCCATCTCCATTTACATCACCTGCGGCCAGCGACGGGCCATAGGCTGAGAATTTATGGGGCAATAATTTTTGAATATTAAAATCAATATATTCTATTTGCGAATGTGAATAGTGGATATCCAATGAATCCGTAACGTCTTTGAACAGCGCCTGCTGTGCAAATATTTTGTTGTTCCAATAGTATCTTTCATTTGCATTCTTCTTGTCAATTTTTATGGTTTGGTCCGTTGATACATTTTTTAGTAATTGTTTACTGCCATCCGGCCATTTAATAATCAAAGAATCGATCACGGAAGAATCCAGGCCAAAATGAGGGTTTAATTGTATAGAAGACAAATAGCCGCGGTAAGGAGTTTGTTCATAAACTTGTTGATTTTTTCCATAGTAGATTTCAATCCAGGTGCCCAATCCATTTACGTTTAAAGCATCACCTTTTAGTTGCACCGACAAATAATGTTTGTCTTTAGGCTTTGAATCCATAAGCGTATTCTCATAAAGCGAAGCTTCATCATTGATATTATTTACAATCATATCGAGATCCCCGTCATTGTCTAAATCCGCGTACGCTGCACCGTTAGAAAAGGTAGGCTTATCCAGTCCCCATGCGTCAGTAACATTATTAAAGTTGCAATTGCCGTTATTGTGAAAAGCGTAGTTGTGCAATTTAACATCAGGTATCTGCGCCAATATCATAGAAATCGAAGCAACAGATGAAGACTCCTGGCGGAAGGCGATAAAGTCATGGTCAGTTACGTCTTTGGGAAATCCATTGGTCACTATTAAATCACGTAGACCATCATTGTCAAAATCAGCAACCAGCGGTGTCCAGCTCCAATCCGTTTCCGCCATACCAGAAAAATACCCGACATCGCTAAAAATGGGATCGCCGATTGAATCATTGGCATTTACTCTTGGCCCCTGGTTTAGCTGCAGGGAATTTCTTACATATTGGACCTGGTAACCAAAATTATCATAGAACAGGAATGTTTGGTAACTGTTAGATCCAAGCATCATCTTTTTACGATAATTATCTTCCGGGTTCATGTCAAGTTCCACGACATCACTAAGGCCATCATTATTGATATCGATCACATCTTGCCCCATACCATTGGCAGATGTATGTTTAAAATAAGTAGGAGCCTTATCAGTGAAAGTTCCATCATGATTGTTTATATATAGCAAGTCACTCGAAAGAAAATCGTTTGTCACAAAAATATCTTTCCATCCATCCTTATTGATGTCTGCAATATTTACTCCATGACCGTAGCCCTCAATTGTAAGTCCCGCCTCTTTAGTAACATTTGTAAACACAGGGTGCTTTAATGAGGTATTCATATCGTTTCTATAAAGCCTTCCTGTACTCGGGAAAGAGCCATCTATGACTTTTACTTTAAACATTGCAGGGTTCACAGATGGCAGAATCTGGTTTACCACCAAATACATGTCGAGGTCCCCGTCGTTATCATAATCAAAGAAACTTGCCATCGTAGAGTGCGTACTATCATCAAGTCCATATGCGGCCGCTTCGTCTTTAAAAACAGGCACACCGCTTTTATTAAGTCCATGGTTTATGTAAAGGATATTTCTTCTTCTTTCCGGATCTTTATCCATCGATACACAAACATACATGTCCATCCATCCATCATTGTTGATATCAACTACAGATATTCCCCTGCACCATTTACCATCACCACTAACTCCGGCAGTATTGGTAATATCTTCAAAATTCATCTTTCCTTTATTCAAATACAATTTGTTGGAAACCAGGCTTCCTGTAAAATAAATGTCCTGCAGTCCATCATTATTAAAATCGCCAATTCCTACACCACCTCCATTGTAAATGTTTGTTACATTAATCGGGTTGATAGAATCACTCTCAACAATTTTGTTATTAAATGTAATTCCTGAATGGCCCGAAGATATTAGCCGGAACAGTTTTGCATTTTGCTTACAGGAGAAAAAAAATAGTGTGATAGAAAAAAAAGTAGCAACGTAACAAATGCATTTCATATGAATCACTTTATAAGTCATTGGTTAATGGGCAGCCAGGTTTAAAAAATCTTGTTGCGAATATCCTGCCTCTGCCACCCGGGTTTTTGCAGTCTATATTTAATGAGAAGATAATAATTTTTCCAAATCGGTACCGGGATATCGTTATTGCGTAGACGGTGGAGGAATTGCAACGCCCCATTTCGTGTTTGGATTTTCTCCCATGTTTAATATTAATTTCCCGCCTTTCATTAATTCATCCCTATACATCCAGCAATTAATAAGCGGCTTGCTATCCCATTGAGCAGACTGTATATATACATTTTCGGCACTATTATTTTTTGTTTCAATTATTAATTTTTTGCCATTGCCAAGCTGAATAGCTGAGTTATCAAACATCGGGCTTCCGATTTCAATAATCGGGCGGCTGTCTGTAAAACCTTTAACGTCAAATAAGCCAAGCGATGCCATTACATACCAGGAACCTAACTGGCCCTGGTCTTCATCCTGCCCATAGCCATAACCGTGAATCGGTTCTGTTCCATAAAATTCATTGCAGATAGCTCTTGTCCATTTTTGAGTCAGCCATGGTTTGCCCGAAAAATTAAATAACCAACTGATATGCAGGCAGGGTTGGTTGCCATGATTGTAAACTGATTTTATTCCGGCAAAAGCATCGATTTCTTTTCCGCCTCCAAAAGCATTTTTTTGTGATGTTTCAAAAATAGTATTCAGGCGTTTATTGAAATCTGCTTTACCAATTTTTCTGATTAACCTCGCCGGATTTTGAGGAACATAAAAAGTATATTGAACGGCATTCCCTTCCTGGAAACCACGCCATGGCTGATACGGGTCAAATTTTCTGATAAAATTTCCTTTGTTATCCCTGGGGTGAATTAATTTTTCTACAGGATCAAAAATCAAAGACCATCCATTTGAATATTTCATCAGCTTTTTATAATCATCATCGTGTCCTAAAGATTTTGCCATTTGCGCTGCGGCAAAAGTGCTGAAGCTATATTCGAGTGTGTGGGACGCAGAAAACTGCGAGCCTCTACTGCCAGTTTCATCAGCTTCAAGATTTGTTGAATAACCTTTTTTAAGAAACATCTCCAAATCCAATTTGCCAGATCCTACCGGGCGATCTTTAAATCCTATTTCATTTTTTTTCACTGCTTCATATGCGATTGGGATATCGTAATCACGCAAGCCACAATTATAAGCTGCTGCAATTGCAAGCCCTACAAAATTGGTACCTACACCCGATACAAAATTACTATTGGCTATTCCATCGCCAAACCATCCCCGCTGTTTATACATCTCCAATTGTGTTTGTACAAAGCTTGTGTAGTGTTGAGGATAAGACAGCGCCCAAAGCTGCGTCAGGTTCCAAAACGCTCCCCAAATTGCATCGGTATTATAAAAGTCATATACAAAATCGCCATTTTTACCGACCGGCAAATGACCTACAGTGCCATCCTGTTTTGGATAATCGCCATTCACGTCGCTGGCAATTCCTCTTCCCAAGAGTGCATGAAAAAGCCCTGTATAAAATTTTATTTTATCATCCTTAATTTTTCCTTCTACAGAAATCTTGCTTAATTCCTGTTGCCATATTTTTTCTGCTTTGCCACGTGCTTCATCAAACGTGAGATTCGCTGCTTCAGCTTCAAGGTTGTGTTTGGCATTCTCCATAGAAGTATAGGAAAGTCCTACTTTCAATTCTATAACATCCTTTTCTTTTGTTTTGTATTCAAGAAAAAGCCCTGCTCCTAAGCCCTTGGAAAAGTTTGTATTTTGTTGAATACCTGAAGCATTGAAAGCGCCTGTTGATAATGGTTTACGGCTAACCTCTCCCCAAAAGTACATGGATACTCTCCCGCCCTTATCATATTTTTGAACGTATTTTGGTTCGGTAATTACAAAACCTTCGAAGTGCGTGTCATCTACCATACGAATCGAAGCATCTCTAACCGGCCCGCTTTCTCCCTGCACATTTCCAATATCAAAAATGATTCGGGACTGCTCATTTTCGGGGAAAGTATATTTGTGTAAGCCTACTCTTTTTGTAGCCGTTAGTTCCGCAGTTATATTGTAATCATCCAGCAACACTTTGTAATAGCCCGGTTCAGCTACCTCATTTTTCCGATCAAATCTGGACCGGTATCCTTGACCAGCTTTTTCCAGTTCGCCCGGCTTCACTTTTAGCTCACCTGTAACCGGCATAATAGAAATACCACCCACCTGCCATTCATGGAAATGTACAAAACCTTCAATAGAGTTATGACGTGCATCGTAGCCAACAGCTTCCCAGCCTGATTGATTTCCATAGTGCCCGTTTGTTGATGGCGCCAGCTTTGCCATGCCGTGAGGTAAGGCTGCAGGCGTGTAGAAAAACCACCTGCTATGTGCGGTGCCAATGTTGGGATTTACGTAGCTCAATATATCCTGGGCAACTACACCAAATGGAATAAGGAAAACCAGGAGTAAAGAAGTATGTATTTTGAATAACGTTTTCATATTAAAAATAGAACTAAAGACCTGCAATCATTGCTACATTAGCAAAACACATTATTATGATGGCTACATTTTTGAATCATGCTATTGAGACTTCAGCGGCAGGTCGCATTTCTACGTAAGTAATCGATAGAGAAGTTGTGAAAGAAAAAACATGAATCTTCCCGTTTTTCTCAGAAAGAAATTACGCTTTCTTAATATCCATTGAATAAATAAATTTATCCGACCTGTAATAACCTAAATTATATTCAATAGGCCGTTCACCCACATCGTAAACAAACCGTTCCCTGAACAGGACAGGTTCCGAAGCCGCTATCTTTAGTTTCTTTCCAATATTACCCGCGAGCCTGGCGCTTATATTCTCCGCCGAACGAACAACAACAACTCCATATTTTTGTTCAAGCATTGTATATAAGGGAATATCGAAATCATCATTTTCGTTTACTCCAATTCGCGGATGAAAGTAACTCTCGAAATATACGATTGAATCACCCTCGGTACCCTTAAGCTTGGATAATTTCAAAACTTTTTTATTCTTCACTATACTAAAAAAATCAGCTATTTTTTTATCAGCAGCTACCCACTCAACTTTTAATTCCAAATTGGTTACATGAATCCCTTTTTCCTTCATCTCCTGGGTAAAACTATACCAATGATCCAGTCCTGTGGCCAACGGTTTTTTGTCAGCAACCTTAGTACCTACACCCTTTTTCCTCGTGATCAATCCTTCATGTTGTAATTTATTCGTAGCCTGGCGAATAGTATTGCGGGAAACACCTAACCTATTAGCCAGCTCCACCTCTTTTGGAAGAAAAGCACCGTCCTTAAAGTCCGGTGCGACCACCATTTTTCTCAATAATTCCTCTACCTGGAAATGAAGCGGTACTTTGCTTTTATGATTTATTTGAAATTTCATGATTAGTACTAATGTTCAAACATACTAATTTTTTTGTTTCACTTAAAAAATTTAAATTTTGTTGACACAAATGTGCTAGGCTCAACTATCTTTTCGACATTTGAATTTGGCCCTTCGGTTATTAATCGTGAAAGAAATTAACAGAAAGTAATATCTTTCTTTTGTATTGAGCAAATTGAACCTCCGTTATCAGTTTGAATCCGATCGCACTTTACATTTGTTAAATGCTGAAACTTAGTTTCATTACAAAAACGAAGTAAGAATTGAAAAGTAGAAGCAAGTACGTTAGAAAAAAACGTTTATAGATGTCTCAAGATGAAGTTTAAAAAATTGCCTCACAGTTTAAACGATCATTTTCAAGTCGAAGTTTTTGAAAATTATAAGGCCTTAAATCAACTGCCTGTTATAATCTGGAATTACTCCAACCTTATATTTTACGATCTTATATTTTTAAACTATAATTCATCAGTCGCCAGAGATCTTAGTGCAGATCAAGCAAAAAAAATTATTTGATACGTATTTAAAAATTAATGGTATGAGGATGAGCGATTTAATATACCTGAAGATAAAATAAAACAATACACCAAGGAAAAAAATATCGATTTGTTTATTGTGTCTAAGTTCATGTATTAAAGAGATTATTTTTCAACTACTGAAATGCATAATCAATTTGTAAGGCGGTTTCTTTTATTTGAATTTATGGAAAAGCATCCTGATTATGGAAGGATAATGCCGAAATACTTTCAAAGTAAGGGTGTTTCTGGGTATCAAGAAAATGGATCTGAATTTTTGCGAAGATATTTTTATGGTGTAAAGGTTTTTGTATATTCACTTAAATTGGCAACTATTGACCACGTTCCGTTCTCACGTACCTTGATAACAGAGTTAGGTATTGAAGGAACTCCATGCGAACAACCAGCCCCTCCAAGCAATGCATACATATCATGCCCGACGAATGCTACATCCGATACGCCTGAAATATCTCCGCCAGCATCAGGCTGAATTACACTTGATGGAAGTTGATCAGTAATGGTACTACGCACACCTGAGTGATTAACTTTCGAAATGCGCCCACTGGTGGTACTTCCAAAAACTGGCCCAACTGGAGGTGTTACCTGGTCACACTGTCCTATAGTTGAATTAGTTCCACCTAAACCGCCTTCTGCAACATACAAATTTCCGTCCGGTCCAAACTTTAAACCTCTTGGATTATTAAACCCGGGGGAAAAAACTTTGGTTGTTGTAACAATCGTATCATTTCCATCACAAAAATGAGGGTGATCTTTTTTGCAAGATATAAAAATGAATGAGCTCAGTATTACTAAACTGAGTTGAAATATAATTTTTGTTTTCATAACCTTAATATAATTTTTGAAAAAATAATAAAACTTTGGGATCATATTATTATTTCCCTCCTCAATTAAAAAACTGGACAGGGCCATTTCGGCAATGGATAAAATTGGGATAACTATTTTTAAAGTTCACTACAGAAAAACATTTCATAATGATGAATTGATTGGATAAAAATAGAAAGTCTGATAGTTTTCTAGGGGAGACAATAATTTCCTGGGTTGAAGGCGGTAATTGTTGAGTGCAATTTAAACAGCACGACTAAGATAAAACCGCTTTTATAAATGCAAAAAAAAGTGTTTTTTTTATCAAATGACCCTGAAATGACATTTCATAATTAAAATCTTTTTGCACCTCCTAACTGCTTTGTTATTTACTTCTACATGTAAAACTTTCTCCTTATTAATTGCTGTATAAAATATCAATATTAAAATTCCAAAGTGAGCAAAGCCTTTTGAATATTTTATAATTCCACTGTCAGCATCATTTATATGCTTTCAATAATTTCGTTTGGTTAAACGTTATAAAAGCTTAATAGCATGCTTTTTTTGATTGCATATCTTTACAATAAAACTACCTGAACTTCCCACCCTTATATAAAAAAATCCGATCATTTTCTGCAAAATTATACTGGAGAGAAATTCTTGCAGCTTTAATGATTTTACTTGCTTTTATTTTTTTTCGTAGTGAACGAAAAGAACTACAGGAGATCATTCCACAAATTAAAAATGCAGATGCACGATTGCTTTTTGCCGGAGTAGCAACTACCTTGCTTTATATTTTTTTTCAAAGTGGTATGTATGTAAGCAGCTTTGCTTCTGTTGGCCTTTCATTAAAATGGATTGACTCGATTGAGCTTTTCCTTAAAAGGAATTTTCTAAGCATTTTTTTACCAGCCGGTGGCGTAAGTGCTTTAGCTTATACGCCTTCACAATTACGGAAAAGAGGATTCAATAGAACACAGATACACCAGGCAAGTGGATTGTATGCATTTGCCGGATTGTTCACTGTTTTTCTTGTTGGCTTCCCGGTAATAATATTATTTGCAATATCCACCAATCAACACTTGAAGAGCGCATGGATAGGTTTGATCCTGGTTGTTTTTATATTAGCGGGTATCGTCTGGATTGCAAGATCCCTGAAAGAAAAAGGAAAATTATACAGCTATGTTGAAAAAAAAATTCCCGGCATTGCTCCCTTAATAGATGAACTTTTTGCAGCTAACGTTAATAACAAAAAATACATTGGCAGTATTTTATTTTCAACCGGGGTGGAGATTACCGGCATGTTTCATATTTATATTGCAATGCTTGCATTGGGCTTCACGGCTTCATTTTCTGTTGCCGCTATAGCGTATATTGTTTCCGTTTTATTAATGATTACATCACCTTTCTTACGCGGATTGGGCGCGGTGGAAATATCTTTGGTTTATATTTTGGAACTGTATGGTTACTCAACCGTTCAGGCTTTATCCATCACTGTTTTATACCGGGTATTTGAATTCTGGCTTCCCATGATTTCTGGTATACTCGCATTTGCATGGAGAGGAAGGCATTTATTCGTGAGGATAGTTCCTGCTTTACTTATTTTCACACAAGGATTAATAAATATAATTTCTGTTGTTACACCTCCGTTGGGCATACGTCTTAAATTGATAAAGGAGTTTGTTCCGCTCGAAGCAATCAATGCATCAAACGTTTTAGTATTATTTGTAGGATTAGCCCTTATAATTACGTCGGCATTTATGTTTAAAGGTTTAAAGAATGCATGGGGTTTGGCTTTGTTGCTTTCTGTGTTATCATTAATAGGTAACCTTACTAAAGCTTTCGATTATGAGGAAGCAACATTTGCAGGGGCAATCGCTGTTTTATTATTATTAAGCCGGAGCCAATACAGGATAAGGGGTAATGTGAAGTGGATAAGGCTTGGAATATTATCAGTTGGAGTAATTTTTTTATCAGTGTTGATCTTTGGTTGTGTGAGTTTTTATTTTATTAATGTTAGACATTTCGGTATTGACTTTACCTGGAGGCAATCTCTTCTTTATACGATGCAGATCTTTTTATTGGGTAGTGAGAATTCATTACACCCACTTACCCCATTCGGTCACCAGTTTATAATAATTATTCGTGTGCTGGGATTTCTAAGTTGGGGATTTCTTTTATTTACTATTATTAAACCTTTTATAAAAGTAGAAATCGAAACGGAAACCGGGAGGCAAAGGGCAAAGTTTTTGCTCGAACAATATGGAAATTCTACTGTCGATTATTTTAAGATATACAGGGATAAACTTTTTTTCTTTTCTGATTTCCATGCCGCCTTCGTGTCGTACCGCATTGCCAATGGTTTTGCTATTGTACTTGAAGAGCCTGTGTGCGCAGAAGAACATAAGATGGAAGTTTTGGAGGAATTTTATAAACAATGCAGAAAGATGGGATTAAGAGCCGCATTTTACCGGGTTGATGAAAACAGTATTTTATGGTTCAATAAATTACGCAAACAAAAAATGATCATTGGCCAGGAAGCTATATTGGATGCTGAAAATTTTAAACTGGAAGGGAAGGATAAAAAATCGTTACGCAACGGCCTAAATAGCCTGCAAAAAAAGGGATATACAACTATTATTCATAAAGCTCCGCTTTCAAATGATCTTATGCTGGAACTTAAGAAAATTTCAGATGAATGGCTGGAAGCATTCGACAAAGAGGAGCAGATCTTTTCCCAGGGCATGTTTGACCTAAAAGAAATAATAAAGCAGGACGTGATTACTATCGCTGACGGTGAGGGGAAAATCGCGGCATTTTTAAATATCATTCCTGATTATTCGCCTGAGGAATGCACCTATGATCTCATAAGGAAAACAATCGCTGCTCCCGGAGGATGTATGGATGCCCTTATAATTAAAATGATAGAATATGCAAAAGAAAACAAATGCCAGTACATAAATCTTGGGCTCGTGCCTATGACAGGAATTACCAAACCGCAGAATCCTGCTGAACAAATTATTAAATACGCCGGTGAGAAATTAAAACGTTTTAAGCACTACCATGGCCTGCGTGATTTTAAAGAAAAGTATGCAACAATCTGGGAAGACAAATTCTTAATATATGAAAGTGATTATGACTTGCTACAATTGCCTGCAGCCCTGCATAAAGTTATGCAACCTTAATATGCATCTATGAAGAAAAAAATAATTTTCCTCCTCATTTTTTCGATGCCATTTTTATTAGTGTCAAAAGTAATTGGGCAAAACCTACCAGTAAAAGAATGGGCATCGGCTACACATGATAAGCCGTTGATTTTTTATATATCAGGAGATGGTGGATTTAATAAATTCTCAACTGCTTTATGCCAATCTCTTAATAAAAAAGGCTACGATGTTTATGCATTAAATGCAAGGTCTTATTTCAACGATAAAAAAACCCCGGAACAAACAACCATTGATGTAAAAAATTATTTAAGCACAAAAATGGCGGGAAGAAAAAACAAACAGGTAATACTTATCGGTTACTCTTTTGGTGCGGATGTACTTCCATTTATTCTTAACAGGCTTCCAAAAAACATGTTGGATAATGTGGCGGTATCTTTCATCATGGCTTCTTCCGGCAGTACTGATTTTGAAATTCACTGGTCTGATATTTTTGGTGGAAATACAAAAAGAGAGATGGATGTTGTAACTGAAATAAATAAGCTTAATGTTGATAACATTGTATTTATAAACGGAAGCGATGAAAAGGATTTAGCATTGAATAAAATTTCACTAAAAAAATATACACATGAAATACTTCCGGGCGGTCATCATTTTGATGGAGATACTGAAGAAATTGCAACTGTGATAGTGCATCATATTAATTGAAAATATTTTATGCCGCATTAAAAACACGTGCCATAAATGATGAAGCTAACAAGTAAAATATTCCTGGGTAAAAGTCATTATTTTAAACAGTGACAAAAAAAATAAAATAAAAAACCTGCGGGTATCCCCACAGGTTTTAAATCAAGAGAATGAAAATAAATTATTTCGCTTTAGCCAATTTTCCTTTTGTTGCTTCGGCCCTTTTTACATTTTCCGTTGCAAGGTCTGCTGCGCCCAGTGGTTTATCTTTTGCGAAATCAACTAATATCGGAGCAGCCACAAATATTGAAGAGTAAGTTCCGGTGATCACACCTATCAGCATTGCAAAAGAAAATCCTCTTGTTACCTCACCGCCGAAAATAAACAAGACAAGCAACGTGATAAAAACGGTTGCTGAAGTCATAATGGTGCGGCTTAATGTATCATTCACAGCACGGTTAATAATAGTTGCTTTGTCAGCTCCTTTCATATTTCGGCTATACTCACGTATCCTGTCAAATACGATAACGGTATCATTCATTGAGAAACCTATAACCGTAAGAATCGCCGCAATAAAGTGCTGGTCAATTTCTAATGGAAAAGGCACAATATTCTTAAAAAAAGAAAATACTGCAAGCGCTACAAATACATCATGGAGTAATGCAACAATAGTTCCCATTGAATACCTCCAGTCGCGGAAGCGAATAAAGATGTAAAGGATAATTGCCAATAAGGCAAATATGGTAGCTTTTATAGCGCCGTTCCTGAGATCTTTTGAAATTACAGGTTGAACTACCTGTGAGCTTTGAATATTATTTTTTACAAACCGTTGGTAAGTAAGTGTTGCAGGTAATTTTTCTTTTAGTCCCTGGTATAAATGAGTTAGTACAGCGCTGTCGGCATTTTCTTCGCCAATACGATAAGAAGTTGTAATATTTAAATGCTTGTTGTCGCCTACAGTTTTTATTTCAGGATATTCTCCCGCAAATGCATCCCGTAGTTTATTTCGAATTTCTTCATTATTTACAGGGCGGTCAAATTGTACTGTATAGCTTCTGCCGCCTTTAAATTCAACACCTTGTTTAAATCCATTAAAGAAAGAAGAAACACCAAGTATCAACACTACGATTGAAATTCCATAGGCTATTTTCCTGTACTCAATAAATTTGAAATTAGCATGCTTGAAAATCCTTTTTGAAACACCTGTAAAATATTCAAAATGCCTTTGCTTATTTGTCCATACATCTGTTACAAGCCTTGATAATAATATACCACAGAATAAAGAAAGGGAAATACCCAGCATTTGCGTAGTTGCAAAACCTTTTACGGGACCTAAGCCAAAATAGAAAAGAATAGCGGCCGTTAAAAATGTTGTTACGTGTGCATCAATAACCGGGGCAAGAGATCGCCGGTAGCCATCATTCACTGCAAGCTGGTAATTTTTACCACGGGAAAGCTCTTCTTTTATTCTTTCAAAAATAATTACGTTAGTATCAACAGCCATACCAATGGTAAGTACAAGACCTGCAATACCAGCAGCAGTAAGCGAAGCTCCTAATGCACTTAGTACACCAATAGTAAAAAGCAAATTTAATATCAAAGCTATATTAGCAACCCATCCTGCGGTGTTATAATACACCAGCATTAAAATGAAAATGATTAAGAATGAAATTGCAAAAGCTTTTGCACCACCATTCACAGCATCCTGGCCCAGTGTTGGCCCTACAGTTTGCTCCTGCACAATTTTTGCAGGTGCATCTATCTTACCAATTTTTAAAATATTAGCAAGATCCTGTGCTTCTTCAACCGTAAAGTTTCCGCTTATTTCTGAATTGCCACCTTCGATAGGGCCATTTACATTTGGAGCACTGTAAACAATATCATCAAGAACAATCGCAATTGGCTTATTTACATTATCAGTTGTAAGCTTTCCCCACGTCCGGCTACCTGAAGGTGTCATCTGCATTTTTATAGCAGGGCGGCCACGTTCATCATAGTCTGCTCTGGAATCTTCAACACCTTCTCCTTCCAGTTTCGCTTTATCGGTGCCGGGAACTGTTTTAATTGCATATAGTTCAAAATATTTTCGATTTGACTTTTCATCTTTTTGCTCAAGGCCGTATAAAAATTTCATGTCAGATGGAAAATTGCTTTTCACAATATCCATATTCAAATATTCATTTGCCTTCGAGGTATCTTTTAATTCAATATTGGCAATGGCGGCAAAATATTGTTGTTTGCCCGCTTTATCTTGTTGTGGGCCGATGAAATGGACAGCATTTGCCAATGGATGTTGATTTGCAAGAATCTTTGAAGAATCTACAGTTGCTTTGGTAGTATCGTTTATATTTTTTGCAGAATCTGGTGTAACACCGCTCAAATACTGGCCAAGCGCTTTGTCAGCATCATCAATATTTTTTCCAATTTCTCCAATATTATAAACTTCCCAAAATTGCAAATGCGCAGAAGCCTGTAATAATTTTCTAACTCTTTCTGCATCTTGCACGCCGGGCAATTCTACTGTAATAATCCCTTTATTTTCTTCAAGGTTTGTGTTTGCCTGTGCAACGCCAAACTGGTCAACCCGGTTGGAAAGTATTTTATAAGTTTGATTAATAGCGCCCGTAGAAATTGTCCTTAACTGATCAAGCACTTGCTGATCGTTATCACTTATCTTAATAGTTTTACCAGCCCCTGCAAACATTGAAGAAAGATTTGCGGATGGGTTTTGCTGCTTAAAAACCTGGCCAAATAAAGTAATGTAATCAAGGTCGCTGGTGATCTTTTCCTGGTTAGTTTTATTAATAGCATTTATAAGCTGCGGATCTTTAGGATTGTTACTTAACGACTTTAGCACTCCTTCAAGATTTACATTTAAAGTAACGTTCATCCCTCCCTGTAAATCGAGTCCAAGATTTAGTTGATTTTCTTTGCATTTCTGGTAAGTTGTCCCAAGAACAGGATATATCTTAACATCCCTGGAGCTATCACGTAAATGGCTTAGGGTTGCCTTTACAAGATTATCTTTTTCATCACCGGTTATGTTGGGATGACCCATCTTAACAATTTTCTCAGCCTTTTGATTTAATTTCTTTTCATAGCTGTTTACAACCCATGTAAATGAAAGCTGGTAAATAGAAATGACAATAAGAGTAATGGCAAAAAACCACACCAAACCTTTCAATTTCATATCATGATTTTTAGAAGTTTGCAAAGATAAGGTTTTGATGTTAAAACGCCCATCATTTGTAGATGATTAAAGGCTTTATGAAATAATTAAAGCCCCGCAAACTATAGTATTTTTTTACTTTTGACCTAACCCTTTTTAAATGAAATTAAAAGAATTGTTTTTAATATGCGCAGCGGTTATTCTAGTACCAGCCTGCAACCCTTCAAAAAAAAACTATTTAATTTTGCACCAAATAATGAAAGACAATGTAAAAGATAAAGCGGATACAATTAAAATTACAGGCAAAACAGAAAACGTTAACAATACTAAGACCTCTCCTTTTTTAGAAGACCTTCTACAACAATATCCTCAGTATTTCGATGATGTTTTGCAGAAAAGAAAATCGCGGAACGTACAAATAATATATACTGAAATAAATCGTGATGACAATAATAATCCCGCATTTACAGATTACTTCTTTAACGTAGATAGCTCTCAATATTTTTATCCCGCTTCTACTGTAAAGCTTCCTACTGCATTACTTGCTTTACAAAAACTGCGGGAGTTGCAAAATACCGGTATTACAAAAAGTACCACGATGATAACAGAAGACGCATACAGCGGGCAAACAGCAGCTTTCAACGATCCGCAAACGCCTGATGGCAGGCCAAATATAGAAAGCTATATCAAAAAGATTTTTTTAGTAAGTGATAATAATGCATTCAACAGGCTGTATGAATTTTTAGGGCAGGAATATGTAAATGAACAGCTTCATAAAAAAGGATATACCGATGCGCAAATAATTCATCGCCTGGAAATCTTTTTGTCAGAAGATGAAAACAGGCATACGAATCCTGTGAAATTCTTAGATAGTAATAATAATATTTTATACAGTCAACCTTTACTATTTAATGAAACAAAATATGCTGAAAGGCACGATGCGCTTGGAAAGGCTTATTACAAAGGAGGCCAGCTTGTAAATACACCAATGAATTTTTCAAAGAAGAACAGGATATCTCTTGAGGACTTGCATAATATATTACGAAGTGTGATTTTTCCTAAAAGCGTACCGGGAAATAAAAGGTTTAACCTTACAGATTCTGATTATGCATTTGTTCTTCAGTATATGTCGCAGTTTCCGGGTGAAACAATTTATCCATTCTATGACTCGGCAAATTACCCCGACGCTTATGGAAAGTTCCTTTTGTATGGATCTCAAAAAGAACCTTTGTCAAAAAATATTAGAATTTTCAACAAAGAAGGAGATGCATATGGAGAGCTTATTGATATAGCTTACATTATTGATTTTGATAAGAATATTGAATTCTTCTTGTCTGCTGCTATAAACTGTAATACCAATGAAATTGTCAATGATGATATTTATGATTATGATTCAGTAGGTTTTCCGTTTATGAAAAATCTTGGCCAGGTAATTTATGATTATGAATTAAAAAGAAAACGTCTTCATAAACCAGACTTTTCTTCTTTTAAAATAACTTATGACAAATAACCAAGCCGATATGTATAATGACATAAATCTCATTATAAAAAATGACCAGGTAAGATAGTTTACTATTTTTATTAACATCTTTAACTAAGGTTCAAACCGTATGTAGTGAAAAAATAAATTTTCTAATGAAACATATAACCCGTCTTCTGATATTTATTATAGTTATTACAGCAATTATCTCCTGCGGGCAATCCAACTCAAAAAAAATAGCATCCGTACCTGGCCTGTCTAAAGAAGAACTTTCAAAATATAGCCAGGCTACATTTGCCGGTGGTTGTTTCTGGTGCGAGGAAACTGTTTTTGAAAGTGTGAAAGGAGTTAAAGAAGCTATATCAGGTTATGCTGGGGGTACTGAGCAAAACCCTACTTATGAAGAAGTAGGAAGCGGAAGCACAGGGCATGCAGAAACCGTAAATATTTATTACGATTCTACTGAAGTAAGCTATTCAACATTATTAAAAGTATATTTCGCATCAGAAGATCCAACACAGGTAAATGGCCAGGGGCCTGACGAAGGAACCCAATACCGCTCAATAGTTTTTTACCGGAACGATAATGAAAAAAGCGAGGCTGAAAATTATATTAAAGAATTAAATGCATCAAAAAAGTATGATGGCCCAATCGCAGCCCAGGTTGTGCCCTTTGTCAAATTCTGGGATGCCGAAGATTATCATCAGAATTATATCGTCAATAACCCCGATGTACCTTATGTGCGCATGGAATCCATTCCCAGGATCAAAAGATTTCAAAAACAATTTCCTGAATTGATTAAGCCTGATCATAAGTTATAACTGTTGTCAATTGTCCTTCGTCCCTGTATCACCTGCATCCTGCTTACGTAGTCCCCGCACAACCACCAATCACTTACTTTTGCAGAAAACTATTTTATGCAGGTACTTCTTGTATTACATAATTTATTGAGATGGCTCATATTGCTTTTTGGAATATGGACGGTTTTGGGGGCTTTGATTGGCTTATTTAGTAAAAAAGAATTTACATCAGGGGATAACCGAAGCAATTTCTTTTTCATGCTGAGCATGGATATCCAGCTTTTAATAGGGCTCGCACTATACTTTAGTGGGGTATGGTTCGACAGGCTGAAGCATCTAAGCGAAAATATGAAAGATGCCAATCTCCGCTTTTTTACTATGGAGCACGAAGTATTTATGATACTTGCATGGATACTTGTTCATGTAGGCAGGGTATTCGTAAAAAAGGCAAATACATCGCGGGCAAAATTCACAAGAAGCCTGATATTTTTCGGAATTACCTTAGTACTTATACTATTTGCGACGCCCTGGCCGTTTAAAGAAGCGGTGGCAAGGCCATTATTCAGGTGGTTTTAAATTATGATAGCATTTTTAATAAGCTGTGATAATCGTAATTATCCCATCGTAATCATACATAAAAAATATTTAAAATTTAATGACAGATTTTTCAGAAGATAAACCAATTATACTCATAACAAATGATGATGGAATAACGGCGCCGGGTATACGAAATTTGATAGAGGCAGTAAAAGATTTGGGGCACGTAGTTGTAGTGGCGCCAGATAAACCACAAAGCGGGATGGGGCATGCGATTACTATAGGTGTTCCACTCAGGTTAAACAAAGTGGAGGATATATTTGAAGGCGTAGAAACATGGCAAACAAGTGGCACCCCTGTTGACTGCGTAAAATTAGCCGTAGATAAAGTATTGCATCGTAAGCCGGATATTTGCCTCAGCGGTATCAATCATGGTGCAAATCATTCCATTAACGTTATTTATTCGGGTACTATGAGCGCTGCAATGGAAGCTTCTATCGAAAGCATTCCATCTATTGGTTTTTCCTTACTCGATTACCGGTTCGAAGCCGACTTTGGCCCTGCAAAACATTATGTACACAAAATTGTAAAAAGCCTTTTGCAAACTAAAATGGATAAGCATCTTTTGTTAAATGTAAATATTCCATCTGTGCCATTGGAAGAAATGAAAGGGATAAAGATTTGCAAGCAGGCTTACGCAAAATATGAAGAAGATTTTTACGAGCGCATTGATCCCCATGGGAAAAAATATTATTGGCTTACCGGCGAATTTAAAAATTTTGATAAAGGAAATGACACCGATGTATGGGCTTTACAACATAATTATATAAGTGTTGTTCCTATACAGTTTGACCTTACTAATTATACTTTAAAAAAAGAGCTTGAAAAAAACTGGAAGATATGATGGTATTTAAAAAAGATAATTTCATTTTTGGGCTTGCGTTAGGTTTTATCGCGCCTCTCGTAGGCTTTATGATTTTCAAACTTTATAAATTCCAGGGACTCACTCTCTCCGAAATGCTGCAATGGATGAAATTTAATCCCAACCTGATAACTGTTTCGATTAGTGTGTCACTAATGGCTAATGCGATTTTGTTTACGATCTATATAAACGGCCATCGTGATAACACGGCCAAAGGTATTTTCGTATTAACCGTTATCTATGCAATTATTGCTATGATTTTTAAATACTGGTAGGCTTGTTTAAAAAGTTTATAACCCGATCACTTATTTATTCTAATTATCTTTAAAACTTCACCGAAACTATACTCAGGTATGAAGTATTACATGATTGCAGGCGAAGCATCAGGCGATCTCCATGGCAGCAACCTGATTAAAGAGCTAAGGAAACTGGATCCTTCTGCTGATGTCAGGTGTTGGGGCGGAGACAAAATGGAAGACGCTGGAGCAACAGTTGTTAAGCATTACAAGGATCTTGCGTTTATGGGCTTTGCAGAAGTGATTAAAAATCTTCCCGCCATTTTAAAAAATTTTACATTTTGTAAACGGGACATCGTTAGCTACCAGCCTGACGTTGTCATTCTTATTGACTACCCGGGATTTAATTTACGCATGGCTGAATGGACGAGGCAAAATAACTTCAGGAACATCTTTTATATTTCACCACAAGTGTGGGCATGGAAAGAAAGCAGGGTGAAATCAATAAAAAAGTATGTTGATAAAATGATTGTAATTCTGCCTTTTGAAAAACAATTTTACAAGACCTGGGATTATGAAGTTGAATATGTAGGGCATCCTCTTGTACAAGTGATCGAAAATTTCAAAACAAATCATAAGGAAATTGCAGAAAAGCCGGGTGTTATTGCTTTATTGCCCGGCAGCCGTAAGCAGGAAATAAAAACAAAGCTTCCCATTATGCTGGAGGCCACAAAAAATTTCCCCAAAAATACATTTGTTGTTGCCAAAGCACCATCTATAGAAGATGAGTTTTATGAAACTTTTATTGAACCGTTTGATAACGTAAAAATGGTTTCGAACAGTACATACCTGGTGCTTATGGAAGCCACTGCAGCGCTGGTTACATCCGGCACGGCAACTCTTGAAACGGCATTGTTCGGTGTTCCCGAAGTTGTATGTTATAAAGCCGGGAATATTTCCTATCAAATTGCCCGGCGGCTTGTAAAGCTTAAATACATTTCTTTGGTAAACCTGATAATGAATAAAGAAGTAGTAAAGGAGTTGATACAGGATGAACTCACTCCACAAAATATCACAACACAGTTGAACGAAATTTTATACGACCCTGTAAAAAGAGAAAAAATTCAATTTGATTATTACCTTTTAAAGAAACAACTTTCTGAGGGAGGGAATGCTTCCGCGAACGCAGCAAAAATTGTTTATGAAAACCTGCGGAGCAATTCCTGATATGCAGCCCTCCTTTTTTAACTTCTGAGCAACTTTATAGCTATAATAATAAGGGCAAGCAAAAAGAGTATAATCGAAAGCCTGTTGATACCATGCATGTAGCCAATCCATTGGGAGCGTGGTGTATTGGGGTCTTTTTTTCTTAGCCAAAGGTATTCGCCTATTTGCTTCCAAACTCCCATTTAAAAAATGTTATAATTTAAGTATAATTTTTATGCAACCAGAAGAATAACCAACACGTATATTGGGTTACCAAAGTTAATTATAAATAAAAAAACCAGTTTACTATTAATATGAAAATTATTATAACACTATTGGTTCCTGTAATGTTTACTTTTTTCAGTTGTGCTCAAAAAAAACAGGAAAAATATGAAGTAATGAAAACTGATGCTGAATGGAAAAAGCAGCTTACTTCAATTCAATACAATGTAACACGGAATGAGGGAACTGAAATGGCTTTCACTGGTAAATATTGGGATAATCATGAGGAGGGTATTTATAAATGCGTTGATTGTGGTCAGGAAGTTTTTAAATCAGACACAAAATTTGAAAGTGGAACAGGCTGGCCAAGTTTCTATGAACCTATAACAGCAAAAAACGTAGGTGAAACTATTGACAATATTTTTGGAATGGGACGTACTGAAGTCCATTGCAGCCGGTGTGGCGCCCATTTAGGCCACGTGTTTACAGATGGCCCTAACCCAACTGGTTTACGATATTGCATAAATTCAGCTTCATTAACTTTTGATAAAAAATAAAATTTAAAAAACATGTGCATCAACGCATTTAAATAAACCCATGAGAAACGTAATTTTAATTTTTGCAAAAACCTGACTTTGCATCTTATAAATACGCATTGATACATTGTGAGAAGTTCAATCATCTCTATGGGTATGCTGAATTAAATAAATAGTTTATCATTGAGATAAAAATTAAACAATTTTTACTTTAGAATAATGAAAAAAGTTTTAAAAAAACATCCCCTCGCCATTAGGTGGTTTCACTGGATAAATTTTCCGGTGCTGGCTGTAATGATATGGAGTGGTATGTTAATTTACTGGGCAAATGATGTGTACCGTGTTGGCTGGGGAAGTACAACACTTCTCAAATTTTTTCCTGATTCGTTTTATAAAGCGCTGCACATGCCTTTTAAGCTTGCTGAAGGCATGAGCCTGCATTTTGTTTTTATGTGGCTATTTGCCATCAATGGATTAATATATGTTTTGTATTTGATCTTTTCAGGGGAATGGCGGTTGATAGTTCCTAATAAAAAATCTATAAAGGAATCATGGCTGGTAGTTTTACACGATTTGCATATCAGAAAATCAATACCTCCGCAAAAAAAATATAATGCGGCACAACGGATTGCATATACCGGCGTAATTATTATGGGAATCGGATCACTACTTACAGGGCTTGCTATTTATAAGCCGGTACAATTTCATTTACTGGTAGCATCTCTGGGTGGATATGAATGGGCACGTGCAGAGCATTTTATTCTTACAATATTATTCACCTTATTTTTTTTAGTCCATGTGGTACAGGTAATTCTTGCCGGGTGGAATAATTTTAGAAGTATGGTTACAGGCCTTGATGTATTGCCACAGGATACACTAAGTAATATCCGGCTTGCAACACCTACCGGAGTGGTGAATGCGACAGAGATTGAAACACCTGCTAAAAATATTTCTTTTCATTCGGAAATACCTGATAGAGAAGAGAAAATCGAAGGTGAAAACGTGATAATTGAAGATTCTGTTCCATCAGAAACTACTGATGCGGACAATGAAAATAGCGCGGGTGAAGTAGATACACCAACAGAGAAAAAAATACTTTTGAAACCAAATACCCCGGATCAACAAAACGAAACAAATGAATTATAAAAAAGAAATTCTTATTTCAGAAAAGAAGCTGAGAAATAAAACTATTATTTCTTTTACCGTATTTATTATTTTCCTGGTTGCGGTATTTTATTCCTGGAAGTGGCTTAACAAACAACCAAAAGCGGCCGGCGCGCTCGCCCCTTTGCGAACTGTTTTAGATTACAATCAAAATTTTTTTTCGAATTTTTTAAGCAACGATCATCTTGCCAAAACATACACACTTGCCGAAGCAGCGCCACGTGTACGATTAAACGGTGACCTGGGAATGAATGATGACTTCGATCCGGCTTCATGGAAACTGCAAGTTGTAAAAAGCCCTGGAGACACTTTATTTGTAACCTTGGATGAAATAAAAGCATTGCCCAAAACTGATATTATTTTTGACTTCAAATGCATAGAAGGCTGGAGCCAGGTGACGCACTGGGCGGGTGTCAAGTTTAGTGATTTCGCAGCGAAGTATAACCTTAATGCTCAAACGCAATTAAAATATGCCAGCCTTATTACCCCCGATAGAAAATACTATGTAGGCATTGATATGCCAAGCATCATGCACCCGCAAACTATATTGTGTTATGAAATGAATGGCCAGCCACTTCCCTTAAACCAAGGCTACCCACTGCGTTTAATCATTCCTGTTAAGTATGGGATAAAGCATCTCAAGCGCATCAATACAATTACTTTCAGCAATGATCGTCCCGCTGATTATTGGTATGAGCAGGGTTACGATTATTATTCCGGATTGTGAAACAAGCGCAGGGTACAATTTAATTTTCATTGTTAATTCACTTCCAGGCTATCCTTTGGCGGCAGTTTTGGAAAAGGTGCATGCGGCTCTGCCTGGTACCAGTATACAACCGAACTTATATCAGATTGTTGCTGAAGATAGCGCCCATCATGGCGCCAGCCCAGATCCTGTATAATCACTCTTAGATCTTTTTCGAAACGGATGGGATCCATAATATGCCATCGGTAAAGGCCAAAGCGATGGGTGGACTTATACAATCCATCTGGCTGTATTACCTGGTGAAGTCCGCTGTAAGCAGTAGAGAATGGTTGATATTCATGCGTTTTCTGATTTTCAAAATTGTATGATCCGCAAAAATAATCTTCGGTACCAGTTCCATTTATAGTAGGAAATTTTGTGTCTCCATCCATATAAAATTTTATTTCTCCTTCTCCCCACCAGCCATTATTACTAAGGCCCCACGCCAGGTAAGTGCCAACATATTGCCCTTTTCCTTTAATGCCATCTACCAAAGTATGGAAGCCTTCTTCAGTGGGATTACTTCTTCTAAATTGTGCATGAAAATAGCCCGCATCGGAAGGCACATTCGTTAGCGTGTAATCCACCTGGTAGTATAATACCATTTTTTCAGTATTGATATTTTGCAAAGTAATCTTACATTTTTTTCTAAAAGGCATGGCCCAATAACAATTAAAAGCACTCCCTGGATTTACGGCAACCGGAAGCGAATTCAATGCAGCATATTCTCCCCATCCCATCCCAAAAAAATCTCCTACCGGTACTTCAACCGAAGGTTCAGTTTCATCATCCCAATAAAAACGTAAAATCGAAAACCGCCAGTTACCGGTAGGCGTCATCCATATATGTTGAATAGCGCCAGGTCCGTTAATATCTGCCACAGTAAAGGTTTGCCCGGCTTCTATCACAACAAATGGATTTACTTTCCAGCCCTGCCCCAAGCCCCTTGCTGCAGATCGTGCAGAACCATTTTCGAGAGTGGCCATACCCCCTTTTCCAGGTTCGCCTTTGTAATTTTCAGGACTTATGGAACGGGTCTTTGCATCAGACAACATAAAGAGATTGCCAAGATTCATGTTCAATCCATCGAAGCCTTGTTTATTCTGCGCCAGGCAATTGAGGCTTGAGCAAAATAATAGCAGGGAAATAAATTTTTGCATAGAAAATTTTTTCAAATGAATATTAAATAAAAAATTAAGGATTTATAAAAAAGTAACAACCGATCTAAAGTGATTCCTTATCAGCTGTAAGCAATTTCTTATTAATGAATTAAGGCAACGCGTTACCAACAATACATTAATAATTTCCTTCCAAGATAAATAAAAAGAAAGAATGAGTTGAAAGAAATAAATAGCAATTCCTGAAAATTAATTCCTGTTCCAGAGAACTTTGAAGTCTCATGATTTACTCATAAGGTGAGCGGATGGCCGTTACCCCACATGAAGTAGGGCCTTTGCTTTAATCTTTTATTTTGTTTAACTCATTATTTTGGCGACGAGCCTGCTTCCGGGAATTGATTTGCCGGAAAACAACATTGCAAAAACTTTTACTACAATCCTGTCGCGTAGCCAGGACTTACGATGACGGTTATCTTCTTTTTTCCTGAAAAATTTTTTTGAACCGGTCTGTATTGTATGCATGGTTTTATAGTCTTCAATAATTGGGTGATTTTGCAAACGAGTTTTATAAGTTTGCGGGGCGCCCTCTGCAATTGCTGTTGCGCAAAGCTTTCCGGAAAGAACTGCCGGCAAAATACCTTCACCGGTCATAGGCTGTGCAAGTCCGAGTGCATCACCAATTAGAAATGCGTTGTCTGCCTGGCAGGAGTTGAGATGATCTGTGTTGAAAAACACGTAACCATGGCCTTTCATTTTTTCGAGTATCGGGCCTGCTGACAATGGAACAGTTCCATTGCCTTCAAAAAAAGCCTTTGCTTTAGTCCAGGCGGGAAGCACTTCCCTGGCGACCAGGGTACCTGAGCCGATATTTAACCACGTGCCTTTGGGAACATTCCAGGAGTATCCTTTCATGTCATCATGTAACAATATCTCCGGTTCGCCGTCCTCACCCGCACGGGTAGCCGCTATCTCTTCGGCATTTCCTTCGAATTCTTTCTCCTGTGTGCCACATTGCATATTTTCCTGCCTGGGAAACAAGGCCCTTGCTACCGGGCAATGTGTGCCGCCTGCACCTATAAGATACTTAGCGCGGTATTCATTGTTAATTACCCAGTAACCCTCTTCATCTCTTTCTATTTGCCTTACATTATATCCCTCAATCGCTTCTACATTACTGCGCTTCAAAAGAAAATTATCAAGTTCATAACGGCGCACAAAATATCCGTTTGCTTTTAGTGTATACTTCTTTCCGTGAAAGCGGATATGAACATGATTAAACTTCCATAACCTCGGAGTATATTCACTAGGTGATATTCCCAGGATATCCCAGATGGGAGCTGAGAGCCAGCCGCCACAAAGCTTAACGCGGGGGAAATCAGCCCTGTCCAATAGGAGAGTTTGTATCCCTGACTTTACCAGTATAGAAGCACAGGTGCTTCCGGACGGGCCACCGCCAACTATGATAGCATCGTATGTTTGAATAGCATTCATAAAAGATATATTCTAAAAAGGCATCTGTTAAATTCAAAAAGCAGAAACTATCTCACGGCTTCATAACCCCCGGGCACACCCTTTTTTGATAACACAAATTGCCAAAGCTGGTTGTGACGTGCCCTGAAAGCGCCGGCATTCGAAAGCAAATAATATTTCCACATGCGATAAAACCTTTCGCCATATTCATCTTTAAGCTCATCCCAATGCTTGTCAAAATTATTGAACCATGCTACCAGTGTTGGATCGTAATAGCTGCCGAAATTATGAAGATCCTCTACTTTGAAAACTCCTTCCATGGCAGCCGTAAGTTGTTTTACAGATGGCACCAGGCAATTTGGAAAAATATGATTATTGATAAAGGGATCGGGAGCTGTTTTAGAAAAAGGTTGTCCTATCGTGTGCAACAAAAACAGGCCGTCATCACTAAGGCAACGGGCCACTGTTTGCATAAATATGCGATAATTTCTATAGCCAATATGTTCTGTTAATCCTATTGCCACAACGTGATCATATTTTTCCTTTACATCGCGGTAATCCTGCAGCCTGATCTCTACCGGTAACCCCTTACATAGCTCATTGCCCAGTTCCACCTGGTTGACAGAAACAGTAACTCCTGTTACTTTAACCCCATATTTTTCAGCGGCAAATTTTGCAAACGTTCCCCACCCGCAGCCCATATCAAGAACATGCTGCCCTTCTTTCAACCGCATTTTTTTGCAAATAAGGTCCAGCTTGTTTTCCTGCGCTTGTTCAAGATTATCCGTGTTTTTCCAATAGCCACATGTATACGCCATCCTTTTATCGAGCATAAACTGGTAAAGTTTATTGCCAATGTCATAGTGCCTTTGGGCATTGCCTGCGGCTTTATTTTTTACCTGCATATTAAAGAACCTGGTAGCCAGTAAATTTATTGATGACCTGAACCCTAAATTTGCCTTCTTATAAAGATCTGCGTCCATCACACGAAATATGAATTCATCTAACTTTTTGCAGTCCCACCATCCGTCCATATAAGATTCGCCCAGCCCCAGGGATCCTTCCCTAATTACACGCTTATAAAATCCATCATTGTGTATTTGAAGATCCCATGGATCGGGACCATTTATCTTAATACCTGCCGTTGCAAGAATATCAGAAATACTTTTTTGTAGAGTTGATGTGCTCATAGTAATTGAAAAAGAGAAAAAGTTAACGCTTTATTTTAAGGATTTTATTAATTCGTATGTATTTTGACATACAGGCTTAAAAAAGTTTCTGCAATGATAATAAGAATTGAAAGAAAATAAAATCATCATTATTATTTTAAAGTTCCCAAAAACATTTTATGATTCAGCTACCCATATGATAGTGTCAAATTTATAGCCTTTTAAAGATTCCGGAATGGCCTGTCAGTTCTCCGGCATCTTATGACAGATCTTCTTCAAAAAAAATCAGGTTGAAAATATTTTTTCAATAATGTAGAAAGAATATGTAACATAGGCTTACTCTTTCAACAATGAGATATATTAGATCTTGAATTTAAATTTTTATAAGTAATTTGAAAAAAAATAAAAAGAGCAAATGAAAAAACTATCAGTTATAAAAATGAAACAGGTATCTCTCTACCTGTTCATGCCTTTCGTTTTATTATTAATTACGATATCGTCAGCCAGGGCGCATTATAACCCTTTTGAAAAAAATGATGCCTCACCCATTGAAGGGCGTTGGGATATTACTGTTGACATTGACGGTAAAAAATCTCCATCATGGCTCGAGGTACGCCATTCAGGATTGCATACACTTACAGGACAGTTTGTAGGAACGGGCGGAAGTGCACGCCCAATTTCAAAAGTGAATTTTACTGATGGAAAACTTAGCTTCTCTATTCCACCACAATGGGAGCCGGAGGATAATGACCTGGTTGTAGAAGGCACACTTGAGGGAGAAAACTTAACCGGCACAATGACCTTTAGTAATGGAAAGATACATAACTGGACAGGCGTAAGAGCACCCGCTCTTCGCCGCAAATCAGCGCCCGTATGGGGCAAACCAATCATCCTTTTTGATGGCAAAAATCTTACAGAATGGCACACGCAAGGTGAGAACCAATGGAAAGCAGAAGGCGGCATTTTGCGAAGCTCTAAATCCGGTTCTAATCTCATCACAAACAAAACATTCACTGATTTTAAATTACACATTGAATTCCGTTACCCCAAAGAGAGCAATAGTGGAGTGTACTTAAGAGGAAGATACGAGGTGCAGGTTACAGATAGCAAAGGACAAGAACCTTTGAAAGATCTGCTGGGCGCTATATATGGGTTTATAGCTCCTTCTGAAATGGTAGCCAAAGCGCCCGGTGAGTGGCAAACGTACGATATTACACTTGTGGGAAGAATGGTTACTGTAGCAGGCAATGGTAAGATGATCATTTGTAACCAGGAGATACCGGGAATTACAGGCGGCGCACTCGATAGTAATGAAGGAGAACCAGGGCCAATATATCTACAGGGGGATCATGGGGCTATTGATTACCGTAATATCATTATAACACCTGCTAAGTAAATAGCAGGACTATACCTGCCTCACGAAATTTTTTTTTGGAAGTTTAAGAAACTGCGGGACTTCGAATTATAGAAAACCGAAAGGAAGGTCTAAAATGATCTCCACAGTTATTAAAAGGTGGTATCAATAAAAATAATGTGCAATCGGATTATACCTAACAGTAACGGTTAATCGCATTTAAAAAACACACCACGATCGGCGAGTAGGGTGCTGCCGATAAACTAAACGAAGAAAGATCATTTTATATTTAGTTTATTGAAATTTGATTGTTCACTAATGCTCTTATTATAAAAAATCTTTTTTACTTATAATTATTAATCGCCGAGGAATAATACCCAAGATTTTTAAATTTTACTTTGTCTGCATTTGAATAATTGTATCAATATCATCTAATGCAACTTCATTCAAATTTATTGTTATACTTTTTTTATCCCGACTGTATTTTAAATGTTGTTTATTTACCATTAGCATGCAATTCTGCACTTTTCCCGGCAGGCTTTCAAGAACAATAAACGACTGATCTGGGTTTTTTAAAATATGGACATATATCATTTTATCTTTTGCTGTTACGACTCCCCAGTTTTGCGGGCTTATCAAATTCCCGGTGGTCCCATAAATACTTTCGCCATATTGCCCAAGCCATTTTCCTATTTCTTGTAACGTGTCCTGGAATTCCTGTTGTATTTTTCCATTAGGCATTGGGCCAACATTCAATAAAAAATTCGCATTACGACCAGCCGCATTCACCAGGTAATGAATCAACTGTTTTGATGATTTATAGTTTGTATCCGTAATATTAAAGCCCCATGAATTGTTCATGGTTTCACAAGTTTCCAGCGGCATTTTTTGTGAAGCTTCCTGGAAGCTTAATCCTGATTTATTTTCTCCAGGAAGATCTCTTTCAAACATTTGAAAATCTTCTCCCGGAAAAGGAGTCAGGTGATGGTTGTTACCAATTAAACATTGTGGTTGAAGCTTGTGTATCAGTCCATAAATTTCATCATAACGCCAGTCGATTCTAGAAGAGCGATCTTTCTCTCCTTCAGGTTTTGTTTGATCCCAATGCCCGTCGAACCATATGCCGGCAATCTCTCCATAGTTAGTTAACAATTCTGTGAGTTGATTTTTCATGAATTGAAGGTAGACCGCATAATCTCCGTTTCCTGTTCTGCCGCTATGCTGGCCCGTTCTTCCTGTTTCATGTGGGTAATCTTCTCTTCTCCAGTCAAGCAAAGAATAATATAAAAAAAGTTTAATCCCTTGTTTGTGGCATTCATCCGCCATCATTTTTACTACATCTTTTTTGTAAGGAGAATTCATAATATTGAAATTGGAATATTTTGTATCCCACATGCTAAAGCCATCATGATGGCGGGTTATCAAAGTAATATATTTTATTCCTGCACTCTTTGCCATGCTTACCCATTGTGCTGCATTAAACTCAATAGGATTAAAGAAATTCATAAGCCGGGTATAATTTTTTACAGTGATATTCCTCTCATTCATTACCCACTCTCCGGCGCCCGGAATACTAAAAGGCCCCCAATGAATGAACAATCCAAACTTTGCATCGCTAAACCATTCTCTTGCTTTTATATTTTCAGGTGCAGGTACATAAGTTTGTGCCGAAATATTACAGATTAAAATCAAGCTAAGAAAGGCTGTTAATAAAAGTTTCATGAATGATAATTTAAGTATTGAGTTTAGTATTTGTCTTCTCAAAATAATGACTTTTTTTCTCTATTTATGCACGATAATCCTGGTAAAGCAAACTGGTGTGTACTCATATCCTTACCTACAAAAAAGTTTGTTTCAGCTAACAGGCAAATGGATCAATAGACATATGTTATTGAATAAAGAAAAAATCATTTTTTTCAGGATTAACTGTTCCTCCAATTAAAAAAGGTGTTTTCACTATTGAAATTATAGTTGCTGTTGATTATGTTCGCATAAGCAGTCCTGATTTAATTCAAGGCCTTTGATCTTCCCAACTCTATGTAAATATTTCTGCTCAACCAGATTTAATAAAATTAAAATATTTATCATGGCAACAGCTACAAAAAGGGAATTTCAGCTTACAGGTGCAAATGTATCTGCTTTATTTACACTTAAGCTCCATCGTGGCGAAGGAATGGCGCTCATCGCAATGAATTGGAAAAATGGCAAACCCACCAAAGATTTTGTGGGCTTTGCTATTGAATATAAAGAACCAGGTGGTACAAAATTTTTTGCCTTAAATAATCGCCTCGGATTTCTTAATGCAGATGGGTCTGTCGATCCTAATAAACTCTCAACACTTCGCTCACCGATCCAGAAATTCAGGTGGGTGCATTTTCCAAGGAATGCGGATATGCCTGGAAACTTTACCTATCGTGTAAGCCCGGTTTTTATGGATCCATTGGAAAAACTTAGTTATGGTGATCCACAGGAAGTAGAGGTAGAGTTGATGCGTGAAACTTATCCCGGCAAATTAAATGTAACGTTTACGAGAGGCTTTGTTTCTTCACAGGCTTTTGTTGATAAATATCAAAAAGACGGGCACTCGATCTCAGAATTAATGCCGGTATCGGCAAATGATGGTTTAACTTTTGTTCCAACTCATCCTTTAGCGAAAGATGCGTATGCATGGATGGGATTTGAAGCCCGTAGCGCCATTCTCGAAGTGCTCGATGAAGCCATTAAAGATAAGAAAGCACAGGTTAAAGTAATTGCTTATGATCTTAATGAACCTGGCATTGTAACCCGTTTGGAGAAAATAGGTAATCGGGTGCAGGTAATTATAGATGATGATGGCGCCCATGGTACCGTTGGTTCTGCGGAAAATCAATCCGAGGAACGTTTGGTCATATCAGCCGGAAGAGACAATGTAAAGAGGCAACATATGGGCAAGCTTCAACACAATAAAACTATTGTTGTTGATGGGCCAATAACAAAGGCAGTAGTATGTGGATCAACGAACCTTAGCTGGCGTGGTTTTTTTATTCAATCAAACAATGCCATGATATTGCGGGGGGAAAAACCAGTAAAGATCTTTTCATCAGCATTTGATAATTATTGGAACAATAGTAATAAACCTGCAGCTTTTGGCAAAACAGCATCTGCAAAATGGAATAGCCTTGGCTTAGATAGCATCAATGCTAAGGTTGCATTTTCCCCACATAATGATACTAATGCATTACTGCAAGCAATAGGAGATGATATTAATAATAATACAAGTTCATCTTTATTGTATTCGCTTGCATTTCTGTATGAAACTAAAGGCCCTATTCTTGATGCAATTAATAAGATTTCAAAGAGCAATAAGATATTTGTATATGGTATCTCCGATAAGAAAGTTGGTGGCATTGACCTGCATATACCTGATACAAATATAGATCCTGTTTTCCCTGTTGTGCTAAAAGACGGCAGCTTACCTGAGCCATTTAAATCGGAACCAGTAGGAGGCGGTGGTACGAGGCTGCATCATAAGTTTGCTGTTATTGATTTCGACAAACCGACTGCACGTGTTTATCTTGGCTCCTATAATTTTTCAAGCCCGGCAGATATAAAAAATGGCGAAAATTTGCTGCTCATAAAAGATCGAAGAGTAGTAACCGCATATATGATCGAAGCGCTTCGAATATTTGATCATTATCATTTCAGGCTACTCCAGGCTGATGCAGCTACTTCACAAAAAAAGCTATTTCTACATAAACCACCCACTCAGCCGGGAGAGAAAACATGGTTTGATGAGGATTATACGTTGGCAAGGAAGATAAGGGATAGGGAGATTTTTTCTTAGAGGAATCGAAGCATAAAAAAGATACATCAAGTACTTTACTTTCAGCAATACCCTTATCCGCAAACCATAAGATGGAAGTTGCAATAAATATTTTATTTGATTAAAGGTGTCTTACCTATTTATTGATGAAAGATCCCAATTTTATAATTTCATGGCGAACGTGAGAAAGGCAATTCCAGGAAAAATGGATAATTGATATTTCATTTTTCCTGGAGCTTTTGGTGCATCTTTTTTCCTTCTCTAACAATTATTTCTATGATCTCCTCTATATCTTTTTTTGAAGTCCTGAAATTTACAATACAACCTCTTAAACAATATTTTTTCATTATCATAGCATTTGATAAAAATACCTCACCTCCTTTTTGTAATTCATTTAATAATGCTTCATTCAATACATTTAAATAGTCTTGTTTTTTTTCAGGATTATAATTGTAATCTGATGGAACATATTGCAATGTTGTAATACTTAAGTTCTGTGTTATTGCCTCGAGTTCAGAATGTTTTTTTGCCAGGTCAAATAACAACTTTGATAGTTGAATATCTTCTCTAATCATTTCGATATAACCACTTCGCCCTACCTGTTGTAATGCAAGCCATACTTTTAATGCTCTGAATCCACGGGAATTTTGAAGTCCGTATTCGTAATAATTTTGAGTTAAGCCTTCATCGTCAGTACTAAAATTATAATATACAGGATGAGAGCTATATGTTTCAATTAGATGATTTGGATTCTTTACCAGCGTACATCCGGCTTCCAGTGGGCTGTACAGCCATTTATGCGGATCAATAGCAATGGAATCTGCTTCTTCAATACCTTCAAATAAAGTTTTTAATTCCGGTATAACCGCTGCCGGCATGCCATAAGCACCATCTACATGAAACCATATATCATACCTTTTGCAAATAGCAGCAATAGCTTTAAGATTATCAACAACACCTGTGCTGACGTCGCCTGCGGTGCCAATTATCATAATTGGTTTGCAGCCATTTTCAATGTCGGTTTTTACGGCCTGTTCTAAAACTTCATTATCCATCTTATTATCAGCATCAGTTTGTATCCAGCGAATTGCTTTGGTGCCAAGGCCAAATAAAACTACTGCCTTTTCAATCCAGGTATGCGTTGTCTTTGAACAATAGACAACCAGTTTATCTGCAGCATTTGACATGCCATCTTCTTTTATATTTTTAGGAGCCTTTACCGTTCTTGCAGCCAGGAAAGCTGTAAAGTTTGCCATGTTGCCGCCGCTAACTAATATTCCTCCATAACCCGGAGAAACTCCAATAAATTCTGCAAGCCATCTCACAGTTTGTTTTTCAATTTCGGTCGCTATGGGGCTTAAAATGTTTGCACCAACATTTGGGTTAACTGCGGCGGCTAACAAGTCTGCTAATGCACCAATTGGCGCTGCTGATGAAGTGATATAACCTAAAAATTTTGGATGGCCGTTTAACAGGGAGTGATTGAATAATAACTCAGAAGTGGCAGAAAGTAATTCTTCGACAGGTTTCCCCTCTTCCGGCAGGGTTGACGTACTAATAATCTGTTGCAGTTGCCTTGGAGATTCGCCGGTTGTAACAGGTCTTTCCCCGATCGTATCAGTAAAATCAGCGATCGAATCGATTAGGCGATAACCAATTTTTTTAAATTTCTCCTTACTAAGTTCGATTGGCGTTTCCCGATTGTTTGTCATTTGTTGCTTTTGTAAATTTTTAGATCAGCGGGGTATGAATAAATCATTATAGTTAATATCTACAAAACTATTAGAAATAATGTACGGTAAACCGTCATTTTAAAAAAGTTATTTCAACGAGCCTAAATGGTACATTAAATATTCCGCGAAGCATCGTTAAAAATAATGTCTATTGTTTCTTCTGCATTTTAATTTTTATATTTTATTTATGAATATGCTGCAAAAGTAGATGCTAACAGGAGTAGTGTTGTATATTGAAAGGTACCAATAAATCGACTCTAAGGTTTACGCTTCGCTTGTTACCATTTGTTGAAATGCTTTTTGTCGATATTGGTGTGGTGAGATTTTCTTGTTGTTTAATCCTCCTGATAAAGGTGCGGTATCGTCAAACCGACACTCCTTCGGATCATTTTTTTAACAAAAAAATAAGCCTGCGCTGTGCTTTATGTTGTAATAAGCATTCATTTTCTTCAATTATTAATACGTTTTTTCTTTAACTGAAAAACTCTTGAAATATTAAATCCAAACAAAACGTCACTGTGATCCCAACGTCCTGTAGTTTCTGTAATAAATGATTTTTCTGTTAAGCCCATAGAATTGGTAAAATGCAATTGAAATACGTGGCCACCGGTTCCTATGTCAATACCAAAGGATAAAACATTATGACTGCCGGGCGCTTTGTTGCCAGGTAACTGGTAATAATATTCTGCATTAAAACTTATTCTTTTAGAAATTTTATGCTTGCCACCAATTCCGATTGCAAAAATGTTATGCTCGTTATGAAGAAAAGAAATATTGTCGGCATGTATGAATGTCGGCATTATTTGTAAAGAAAATTTTCCGGAAAACTTTCTGCCTATTAGTAGCTGGAACACATAAGATGCCCGGTTTATATCAACCCCGGAATCGGGTTTGGAATCAAAATCTCGTGGCTTGAGGCTATTCAAGGCAATTGCAGACACAAAAGTTGCTGTAACAGGCATAATAAGCTTTCCGGTGGATTGCCTTAATATCTTTGCTTTAAAAAATGCGTCGTACGTTTTTTGATAAGTACTATGGCCTACACCTACCATAATATTGCTGTTGATACCATAGTCGAAGCCTAATCGCATGGTAGCGTTATCCAATCCAAAGAAATTATAAATGCCGCTGCTTACCGGCCCAAAGCGATGTGAAATCCTTAGATCCAAAACGTGGGCCGGTAGTGTCTCTATTGAATGGCCATTTATGATACGAGTGGATTTAAAGGTCGCCGTAGTATAAACAGTTTCATTTTGTGCAACTTCTTTTTCTAATTGATTCATAAGATTGGAAGTATCCTGCGCAAGGATCATTCCTTCAAAAACAAAAAATAACATAACAGTAAACCCTAACTTTATCGCAAGCATATAAATTAATTTGACATTCTTTTTTCATACTGGCAGCTTACAATAATTTCAATTTGTTGTGAAATATTATTGATCACTATAGAAGGTATATCTATGTTGTAATCTTTTAATATTATTTTAAAAACTGAAGTAGCAGATAGTTTCCCATCTTTAATACTGATCGCACCCACGCCCGTAATATTTTTCGACGCACCATGAATTTCCAGGCTACCGTTTACATTTACTTTATAGCTTCCATCCTTTGAAAAATCAACTTTATTTATTTCCGCAATCGTTCCCTTGAATTTTGATGAAGGGTATTTTTCGCTTTCCATATAATCTGTGTTGAAATGTTGTTCCATCATGGCTTTTGGAAAATGAAATGCATTGATAAGAACGTGAAACCGCAGTTCTCCGGTTTGAGTATTTAATAAACTAATTGCCTGGTTATTATCTGCTGTTATATTTTCGAGGGTCGCTTTTGAGAAAAATGATATCCTGCCATTTTTTGTAAAGTATTCCTGGCTAAAACAATTGCCTTCAACGCAAATTGTAAATAGAAAGAACACAGCTGAATAAATTATTTTCTTTCTCATGATTTTTTATGTGAAGCGGTAGCACCTAACCAGGAAAACATCTCCAGGCAATCCCATATCTGCTTCTCCGCCACTATAACCAACACAAAGTCCCTTAAGCAATACCTGGTCACCAACTCTAATTCCTACGGCGTTACCCTCCATGGTACAGTTAACTGATGCATCGGGCTCAGATGTTTTTAAAAGAATTATTTGCTGATGCTCCTGGTTAACAGAAACACTTTTTACAATCCCGAAAACATTCAAAACTTTGTTTACATAAGTTGTTTTTGCTTCTGTTGAATCGGTAATAAAAATTTTATAGAGATTGACGGCATTGGTTTCAATTGCTTCTGTTTCCCGGATATCCATGTGCGGCTTGTTCCACAAAGTATATCCGGTAATTAAGGCAATTACAACAAGCGCTACAAAAATTAGAATGGTGTTTTTAATTGGTCTTGTTTCCATAAAAAATTTTCAAAAGTAGAACTGTTTTTATGACGGATATCTTTCAGCCTTACCAATACAGTTAATAAATAAAGACCGATTATCTTATACTCCGTTAAGAAAAATCTACATTCAAAACATGTGTGTATATGTATTTATATGTTCACGCCAAATTCTTTTCAGCATAAAACATAAATGCCCGCAGTGAAAGATTTTTGATCTTCTACTTCCTAAAGAACTTCTGCAAATGCCTTTAGAACGGTGATTTTTTCAAGCAACAAAACCATAATTTCATTAGGGCGTAACAACCAAACTACCCGTCATGCCTGCATGTATATTGCAGTGATAAGCAAAAGTTCCCGCTGTGTTGGCCACGTATGTGAATGAGCCTTTACCTGCTAAATTTCCACTATTAAAACTAGTGCCGTCATCAGAAGTTACCGTATGTGCAAATGCATCAGAATTATGCCATGTAACGGAAGTTCCTTTTGCTACAGTGGTTGACGCCGGAAAGGCCATGCCTGAAATATCTATAGTTTTGGCATTACCGCCTGCAGGTGGTTGTGTGGTATTGGACTTGGAGCAGGAATGCATAGAAACAAGAAAAATGAATCCTGCCATAATTACGGCTAAATACTTTTTAGTTTTCATAAAATTTATTTGTTTTTTATTTAATTATATTTTTGCCAGCCTTTGCACAAGTAGATACTTTCTGTATCTTATTTTGATCCTAAGCTGATAATATACTAAACCGAAAGTTTCAAGGAAATGGTTGCCTTAAGCAACAATATTGATTATAGATAAATGTGTAACGGTAAAGCATGAACGCTAATTCCATAATACATTTTCCCTCTATTTTGTATGTATCATTAGTAAGAAGGTTCAGATATTTTTTTAGATTGTTGAAGGTGATATATGATATTCACGAAAGCCCCTGGTATGTCTTTACAAACTTTTATTTGAATACAAGTCCAGGGTTATCATAAACTTTTAATTCATCAGATACTGTTTAGTACTTTTATTTTTTCTTAATTTCTTCGATTAAAATTTCTGAATAAAGTATTGTTTTAGAAAATGCAATGCATTTATTTATATTCTTCACATTCTATGTTAATAAAGTTGGATTTCAGGTACTTCTAATCATTTTTCAAAAACGCACATTAGTTCATTAACATTTTCACGACTGACGGTAGTTTTCCGAATTATGGCGTAAGCTAAAATGGAGGCTAAGAAGAGCTGTTATAAAAGATTGGAGTTAACAGCAAATTGTAAAGAGAAATAAAGAAGGTAAAAAAGAGGTCCCGAGCGGATTCGAACCGCTGTGGAAGCTTTTGCAGAGCTCTGCCTAGCCACTCGGCCACAGGACCTTTTTTAGAGGGCACAAAAGTAATAAAATTTTTTTTTAGAATTTTTTATTATCAAAGTGCGAAATTCGTTTGTTTTTTATAATTCAGAATATTTAAAACCAGTCAGATTCGGGTAAATCTTTCTCCTGTTAAGAGTAATAAAAGTTATGAAGCAAATAGCTGATTCGGAACTAATAATAAATAGCAGGGGAGCGATCTATCATCTTGATGCAAGGCCTGAGGAAATTGCGTCAAGTATTATTACAGTAGGTGATCCTGCGAGGGTTAAAGAGGTAAGTAAGTATTTTGACAATATAGAGGTAGAAAGGCATCATCGGGAATTTGTAACACATACTGGTTACCTGGGAACTAAGAGAATTTCTGTTGTAAGTACCGGTATAGGAACTGACAATATTGATATTGTTTTGAATGAGCTTGACGCACTGGTAAATATTGATTTTACTACAAGGACAATAAACAAAGAGCTCAGGCAGTTAAACATTATCCGTATCGGAACTTCAGGATCTTTGCAGGGAAATATCCCTGTTGATAGCTTTGTTGCCAGCACGCACGCTATTGGCATTGATAACCTAATGAACTTTTATTTGCATGAAAATAATGCAGAAGAAAAACAATTATTGCATTCCTTTGTCACCCAAACACAGTTACACAGCAGGTTTAGTCAACCGTATATTGCAGGAGCATCTATGTCGTTAATAAAACATTTTGTTGAAGGATATTACCAGGGCATTACTATTACCTGCCCCGGTTTTTACGGACCACAGGGAAGAGTGTTACGCCTTGGGATTAGCCATCCTCAATTGAATGACCGCTTTACTGATTTTGAATTCGGCCATCACAAGATTACTAATTTTGAAATGGAAACCGCCGGTATTTATGGACTGGGCAAAGCTTTGCATCACAATTGCCTTTCATTAAGCGCAATCGTCGCCAATCGAGTTCATAAAAATTTTAGTTCCGATAGAAATGCTGCAATTGAGAAATTAATTAAAAAGACACTTGATATAATTTCTGAAAAATTTTAAAATGAAAATTGAATTTTATAAATACCAGGGCACCGGTAATGATTTTATATTATTGGATAACCGTCAGGAAATTTACAACGACCTTACTCCCAAACAGGTTAATCTTTTATGCAACAGGAGATTTGGGGTAGGCGCAGATGGATTGGTGTTGCTTAATAATAAAGATGGGTTTGATTTTGAGATGAAATATTTTAACAGCGATGGCAAGGAAGGTTCAATGTGTGGTAATGGGGCAAGATGTATTTTAAAGTTTGCGTCCATGCTTGGCATAAAAAAATCCAGTTACAATTTTTCTGCCGGGGATGGAATACATGAGGGAGAAATTGATTTAAATGGTGAGATAAGTTTGAAAATGAAAGACGTGAATGGTGTAGAAACTTTTGTAAATCATTATGTACTCGATACCGGGTCACCTCATTTTATAAAATCTGTAGGAGATGTTATGAAAATAGATGTAGTTGCCGAAGGTCGTGCAATACGCAACAGTAAGGAGTTTGCTGAAGAAGGCATTAATGTAAACTTTGTTGAAACACTTGATGAGGACAGAATATATGTACGCACTTACGAGCGTGGTGTGGAAGATGAAACGCTTAGTTGCGGTACAGGTGTTACAGCCGCAGCACTTATTTCCGCACACAACGATAATGGGTTTAACCGGGTAGAAGTAAAAACGACAGGAGGAAGACTTAGTGTTGAATTCGAAAAATTAAGTGATAGCGAGTTTATAAATATATGGCTTAGCGGTCCTGCAGAAATGGTGTATAAAGGAGAAATAAATTTAAAAAGCTGAACTGTGTTTAATATTCGTGTTTATGGTATTTTAATTAATGATGAAAAAAAAGTATTAGTGAGCGATGAGTATATCAGGGGAAAATATTATACTAAATTTCCGGGTGGTGGTCTTGATTTGGGGGAAGGGACAAGAGATTGCCTGAAAAGAGAATTCAAAGAAGAAATGGATCTTGATGTGGAAATAGGGGATCACATTTACACCACCGATTTTTTTCAAATGAGTGCTTTTAATCCCGACGACCAAATAATTTCTATCTACTATTTTGCAAAAGCACTCGAAGAAATAAAAACTCCATTGCGAAATAAAGAATTTGATTTTGATGAAGATCAATTGAAAATTTATAAAGAGAAAAATGAAATTGAAACGTTTCGTTTTATTGATTGGAATAAATTTTCTGCTGAAAGTGTAACGTTGCCTATTGATAAGGTTGTTGCATCAATGCTTAAAGAAATGTTGTGAGAGTTTAAATAAATAAACTATATATTATAAAAATATTATCCTAAAACTCCATTGGATAAATAATGATATTTAATTCAATTCATTGGTTTACTTTAGAATCTAAATATATTCAGTATCTCATTAAAAATAGTAAAAACTCCAGCTTCCAAAGGCTACTTGATATCCCCCTTACTTTTCTTATTGATTTTGGAAAAATCAAAACTCAGTCCAATCGAAACATTGGAACTACGCACATCAAGACGAGAGTTTGGCCGTTGATAATCAGAAGAACCGCTGAATACTAAATCAGCTTTTACCCAAGGAATTTGAGAAATTCCAAATTGTATATTGAACGAGGGTTCAAAAAAGATAATAGTATTATCTGCAATCTTATCTAATCCGTAATAATTAAGTTCAGTAGATGTATAAGAAGTTTTCACATTTCCATAATGTACAAAAGAAACTTTGGTAGCAATGGACCCACGAAAATATTCTCCCTCTATAAAATTTATGGAAGGTTGAAGAAACCATTTATGTATTACACTTTCGTGATAACGTGTATAATTATCCTCTTCGAATGAAAATTTTCCGCTCGCAAATCCTCCGTAAAAATTGAAAGAAAGATTTTTATTTCCATTAAATTGAGTAAAATAACCGCCACCAATATCAGAAAGATCTCTCTTGTAATTAATAAAGAAATCATCCCGTGAGCTTTCATTTTGAACATCCCGCTCTTTCCTGTTAAAATATCCCGCAATTATTGCCCAATGATTTCCAAAAGCATATCCTCCTTGCAAATCAAGCCCCCGTGCATACTTCTCGGTTGCATCGCTACCAGCATCAGATGAATAATATCCGGTCAATTTAGAATCTCCCTTTTTGGTAAAGTATGGATTGTTTGCAGGCGAAGCTGAATATATATAACGGTTAGTAGTGCAGGATGTAAATGTAATTGCAAGCAGGGATATAGTAAATGCAAGATTGGCATTCATAAAGTATAAGATTAATTTTCGATCTGAAACCCGTGCATCTTAAATGAAGATAGGTTTAATTTGAAGTATTGTAATGACGGGATTTCCAGCAATAGGCCATAAGTTCAAAATACTTTTGTCTACACGCCTATTCTATTAAAGACTATGGTGAAAACCAACACGAGCGAGAGATTGATAATGTTATTGCTGCAATACTTAAAGAAAAGCAATAATTAATTGTAATAACAAAGCAAATATTTCCAGCCAATTTATACGCTATTTAAGATAAACTGCCACAAGCCTTGCCATAGTCGCCATCTTAGCTTTGCTAAGTGAAAGTGTGTCCCCAATCACATAATAATTGTCTACAGTTTTTAAAACATTAAACAATGCATTTTCAGTATCAAGCTCCGGGCAGGCTATCATTGTACCGATCATGCTACTAAATGAAATATTAAAATTATTTTTCGTCTCGTAAGTGCCACCAAAACCATTACAGCCACCAAATCCTTCAATCCTTTTTCCTTCTTTTCTTAGTGTAATATGAATTTCTTTTTTATCAGCCGGTGTCATTGCAACAGGCTTACCCATTAATTCTGTAAGTTTCCAATAAGTTTCCGTAAGGCTTGCATTGGTTTTTTTTGATTCTGCCATGCTATTTTCAGTTGTGGAAGTTTTTTTTGTCTGGTTACAATTTGTATAAACTGTAATTACAAAGCAAAGCAAAGAAAATTTAAAAATTGATTTCATACAAAATGTTTTATCGTTAAAAAAAAGGTAATGCTCTATTGAAGGCTATCCATGTTGTCATTGTCCATTGCTCACTGTCCATGGCAATCATCCGGCAGCAGGAATATTCTCAAAGCTTTTTCCACGGCCCATTGCAGCCAATTTCATTTCCCTGGCTATTTCATGACCCAAATATTTTTCTATTCTTTTTTCTACAAAATAAATTACCGGTGTTAATATAAGCGCCATAAAAAATTTATACAGGTAATTCATGATGCCAACTGCCAGGATTAATTGCCACGTAAAAATCCCACTAAATGCAATGAACAAAACAATGTAGCTATCAACAAGCTGAGATACCAGCGTTGAACCTGTTGCCCTCAGCCATAAATGCTTATCGCCTGTCGCTTTTTTTATTTTGTGAAACACTGTTACATCCACTACCTGGCTTACTAAAAAAGCGACAATGCTTCCCACTATGATCCTCATGTTTTGTCCGAATATCGCATTGAATGAAGTTTGAATATTTTCAACCCCCTGCGCTTTACTGCTATTAAGCCATACCTGTGCAGGCGGCAAACTTATGGCAACAAAATACACTACAAAGGCATAAGTAATAAGTGCGACCGCCGTAAGAGAAATTCTGCGTACAGCACGCGGCCCATAATATTCATTTATGATATCAGTAATCACAAATTCAATAGGCCAGAGGATAACACCGCAGGTAAGCGTGAATGCCAGGCCGCTTTCTCCGAAGAGCGTAAAGTTTGCAGGAT